>CAKZQX010000030.1 GCA_937141995.1 uncultured Chloroflexaceae bacterium
TCTGATTGACAGGACTTGCGCGGTGGACGAGCAAACCGGGCGTTTCACCCAATGAAACCCAGACCACCTGCGGCAGGGCGGAACCGGAACACGCAGCAAACCCGGCGGCAACCGTTTATAATAGAGCAACAGCCGGGGACTATACCGACACGCCGATTTCCGGGTAGACCAGCAGCAAAGGAGCAGGCCACACCAATGGATCAGCCGACTATCACCGCACTACAGCAAGAGAATCAGCATCTCCAACAGCGCGTCGCGGAACTGGAGCGGGAGGCAGTAATTGCCCGCTGCCTCTATGCCAACTTTCCCGAAGGATTTGTCTTTGTCTTTGATCACGACCTGCGCTATCTCGAAGCGAATGGCCGCGCCGCTGCCCACGGCGGGCTCCACCGGGATAATCTGGTCGGGCGGACTATCTGGGAAGCACTGCCGGCCGACACCGTAACACGGATCGAACCGATCTACCGTGCGGCGCTGGCCGGCGATGAAACGCGCGTAAATGTCCCCTTTGCCGAGGGTATCTTCGAAATCCATGTGCTACCCGTCCACAATGAACGCGATGAGATTGTCGCCGGCATGGTCATTGCCCACGATATCACCGCACGCCGGCAGTTGGAGCAGCAGTTTCAGCAGAGTCAGGCGATGTTGCAACTGGTCATCGATAATCTACCGCAGGCAATCTTCTGGAAGGACCGCGACCTGAGCTACCAGGGATGTAACCAGACCTTTGCCACCTTTGCCGGGGTGGGTGTTCCGGCACAGATTGTGGGCAAAAGCGACTATGATCTGCCCTGGAAACCGGAAGAAGCCACAGCGTATCGCCAGTATGATCAGCGCATTATGGAGCGCGGCGAGCCGGAGTACCATATCATTGAAACGCAGCAGCACGCCGACGGCAAACAATCCTGGGCCGATACGAATAAAATACCACTCCATGACGCCGGCGGTGCAGTTATCGGCATCCTGGGCACCTATGAAGATATAACTGAGCGCAAACAACAGGAGGCCGAACTGCGCCGCTATGCTGCCATTATTGAGCAGACAACGGACGGCGTTTCAACATGTGATGCACAATCCAATGTATTAATGATGAATCCCGCCTTTCGGCGTATGCTTGGCCTGGGAATAAACGACGATATTTTGGCCTACCGGATTACCGATTTCCACCCGGATTGGGTACTTCAGCGCATACAAAATGAGGGCATCCCAACAGCTACGCGTGATGGCGTCTGGAGCGGTGAAACGGCCATCCTGAACCGTGCCGCAACTCAGGAAATCCCCATCTCACAGGTCATCATTGCTCACAAGACCGCCGATGGCAACCTCGATTTCCTGTCAACAATAGTGCGCGACCTGACCGAGCGCAAGCGACAGGAAACCGAACGTGAAGCACTCCAGCAGCAGATTATCGATGCCCAGCGCGATGCGCTGCGTGAGATCTCCACGCCGCTGATCCCGATTACCGACAATGTCGTGATTATGCCCCTCATCGGAACCATTGATAGTCGGCGCGCGCAGCAGATTATGGAAGCGCTGCTGGAAGGGGTCGCCCGGCACCAGGCCGACCTGGTTATTCTGGATATTACCGGTGTGTCGATTGTGGATACACAGGTCGCGCAGGCATTTATCCAGACCGCCCAGGCTGTACGACTGCTCGGCGCACAGGTGATGCTGACCGGCATTCAGCCGCAGATTGCGCAGACGCTGGTGCATCTGGGGGTTGACCTGACCGGCATACAGACAGAGGGCAGCCTGCAAGCCGGCATTGCTGCCGCACTCTATCCCGCTAATGGAAAAGTTCAGCCATGAGTCACCGCCTGCAACTTGCGCATATCGAACAGGCCATGCAGATCATCGACCCCATGTTCCTGCACACGCCGCAGTACCGGGCCGAGTCACTCGAACCGATTCTGGGATGCCGCCTCCTGGTCAAGATCGAAACGCTCAACCCGATCCGTTCATTCAAGGGGCGCGGCGCATCCTACCTGGTCGCGCAGATGCCGGCGCAGACAACCCTGGTATGCGCCAGCGCGGGCAACTTTGGGCAGGCTATGGCCTACACCTGCCGGGCCGGCGGGATGCGGCTGATTGTGTACGCCGGCGTTCATGCCAACCCGCTCAAGGTTGAGCGCATGCGGGCGCTGGGAGCAGACGTGCGCCTGCAGGGTGAAGACTTCGACGCGGCCAAATTTGCGGCAAAACAGTTCGCGGCTGAGACCGGTCTGCGGATGGTTGAGGATAGTCTGGAACCGGCCACCGGCGAAGGCGCGGGCACTATCGGGATCGAACTACTGCGCCGGCCTGAACCGATTGATGCGCTGCTGGTGGCGCTGGGCAATGGCGCACTGCTTACCGGCATCGGGCGCTGGGTGAAAACGCATGCCCCACAAATAACCATGATCGGGGTGGCGGCCCGGGGTGCCCCGGCCATGGTCGACTCCTGGCGCGCCGGGCGCATCATTGAACATGCGCAGATCAATACGATTGCCGACGGTATTGGCGTGCGCATCCCGGTCCCGGAGGCAGTCGCCGATATGCCGGGAACGGTTGACGATGCGCTACTCGTTTCAGACGAGAGTATCCTGGCGGCGATGCAACTGCTGCACCAGCATCTCGGCCTGGTGGTGGAGCCATCCGGCGCGGTAGGGGTGGCCGCCCTGCTTGAGCAACCCGAGCGATTTAAGGATCGCCTGGTGGCAACGGTCATCTGTGGCGGCAACCTGACGCCGGAGCAGATGCGCGCATGGTTGGGGTAGCGCCGCACCAAGCTATCATAATCCGGTTCATCACAAATCTATTCTCGTCTGGTGTATTGGGGGTATCTCATGAGCGATGCAACTATGTCACTCAAGACTGGTTGGTGGTGCTTCGAACTACCTGGATATCGTCCACATGCTGAAATAGCCACATATTCATTATTTTCCTACGAAGATCTCCCACCGATTGATGCACCCACTGACCCATCATTCACATGGCTTCGAACGCAACCCGCGTACGAGCACTCGTTGGCGGATGGTTGCTATACTGA
>CAKZQX010000031.1 GCA_937141995.1 uncultured Chloroflexaceae bacterium
CAAGCCATAGCGCTGTCAGACTGAAACTAAAACGAGGTGCAACTATGCCACATCGTCTTACAACCCGCCTCCTACTCGTTCGTCACGCTGAGTCGCTGGCCAATGCTGCCGAACGATTGCAGGGCAGCGGGAATGATCCATTGACGTCGCGGGGTGAGGAACAGGCGCACCAGTTGGGTGCGTGGCTACAAACGTATGGTTTCCGTATTCAGGCATTGTTTAGCAGTCCGCTGCGGCGCGCCCACCAGACGGCCGCGATTATCGGCGCGGCGTTGGGCCTGCCGGTGCAAACCCGTCCGGGACTGCGGGAGATTGGCATCGGAACCCTGGAAGGGACGGACATGGCAACCTGGCGCGCAACGATCAAGCATGGAACTTACACACCATGTCAGGGGGGCGAGTCGCCGTACGACTTTGTTGAGCGGGCACTGGGTACGCTGCATGGCCTGCTGGCTGCCAATGAGGGCCGTACCATCCTGATCGTCACGCATGGGGCGGTGATCAGCGCCGCGCTGGCCTACTGGGTCGATCGGAATACGCTGCGCTGGTCGCACTATGCCACAACGCAGAATACCGCAGTGAGTGAACTGCTGTTTGGCGAGCGGATCGAACTGGTGCGCTATAATGATACATCACACCTGGCAGAGAAACTGGTGTTCTAGCGGTGCTACCATTTTCACAGGCTTGCGCAAATCGACCGAAAGTGCGTATGTCGCGCGTCTTTGCGTGAGCCTCGGGTGTTGCCGGCGGCGTGCGTCTGTCTTATGGATTCTGAACATAAAAACCGGGCATTGCGGGATCGGTTCCCGGCTCCAGCCGGAGCAGGCGTTCCCGACAGTAGGCTGCTGCTCCGGCAGGTATTCTACCGGCTACAGCCGGGACTCCCGGTCATTGCATATCCGGGCTGTTTTCAAAATTCATGAGATAAACCTGCGACGCCGGCATGCTGCTTCAAACCGGTTCCCCCACCCACTCTTTCCCCAACCAGTCGCGGTAGACCTCGGCGAAACGTCCCGCGACAATGCCGGCGCGTACCTCGGCCATCAGGTTGAGCAGGAAGGCAATGTTATGCAGGCTGACCAGTCGGATGCCTAGCAACTCTTTGGCGCGGAAGAGGTAGTGAATGTAGGCACGCGAAAAAGTACGGCAGGTTTCGCAGGAACATCCTGCTTGCAGTGGGCCGTCATCTTCGCGTAGGGCGGCATTCGAGACATTCAGCTTCCAGTTGCGCTCCCGGTCGCGCACCAGCGCCGTGCCATGCCGTCCCAGCCGTGTGGGGCTGACACAGTCGAACATATCGATCCCGCGGGCCACGCACTCCAGCAGGTCATCCACATCGCCGATGCCCAGCAGATGCCGCGCCATCCGGTCGGGCGTGTGTGGCACGCTCATATCCACGACGGCGTACATCTGCTCCTTGTGGTTGCCTAGCGAGCCGCCGATGGAGAGTCCATCAAACGGCAGCGCGCCGATAAACTGGGCACTCTCACGGCGCAGGTCGGGGAAGACGCCCCCGTGGACGATCCCAAACAACGCCTGCCGGGGTGGCAAATCTGCCGCAGACGGTGGGTAGATCTGCTGGTGGTAGGTCAGGCAGCGCTGCTCCCAGATATGGGTGCGGGCCATGCTCTGCGCGGTGTAGTCATACCCGGCGCGGAAGGGCGGCAGTTCGTCAAAGCAGAGAATAATATCCGCGCCAAGCGCATGCTGCACCTCGATACTGCGCTCCGGCGTGAAGACGTGCCGCGAACCGTCCAGGTAGGAGCGGAAGATAACCCCATCCTCGGTGACTTTGACCATGCCCGGTTGGGCATTGGGGTGGGCCGGACGGCGACCCTTGATCTCGTCGGCGATGCCGCCGTAGACCAGCGAGAAGACCTGGAAGCCACCGCTATCGGTGAGAATCGGTCCGTCCCAGGCCATAAAGCGGTGCAACCCGCCATGCCGGGCAATCAGTTCATGCCCCGGTTGCAGATAGAGATGATAGGTGTTACCGAGAATAATCTGCGCGCCATGGTCGCGCACCTCGGCGGGCGTGAGCGATTTAACGGTGCCGCGCGTGCCCACCGGCATAAACACGGGTGTCTCCACCGGGCCGTGGGCCGTCTGCAAAACCCCGGCGCGGGCGCGGCTGCCCGCATCGCGGGCGGTGATGCTAAACATATCGGGCATGCTTTTTCGAGTGGTCATGCGGTGGGAAACGCAGCGGTAAGTTCTCCGTGATCGCACCTCATCGCAGCTATGCGTGCGTAAACCAGGCTTGTATGATACCACATTGTGACCACTCCGGCAGGATGACAGGAGCGTGCGGTGTGGCGGGTTATTCTGCTTGCGCCGGCAGGCCCGCGATGGTGGCGGCGCTCCGCGTCGTCGGCCTCGTCCAGGCCATCAAAGAGCAATAGGCAGCAATTCTGCCGGATAGCAACGGGGAAATTGCGCATATCGCGCACTGCCAGGAGTTACGCGGTTCCTGATCCGACAGGCAATGTCGCCTCCGGCCGGGCGGAAGATTCCATGCTTGTTCACAAACAAGTTGCACGTTGTGCAACTTGTTTGTGAACAAGCTAAAGAAGTACCATAACGCCGCAGGCAAATCCGGCTTCCAGCGGGTGAAATGTCCGGTTTGCATGGCAACCGCGTAACTTATGTCACTGATTCTATGCGGCAATCGCACTACGACCACGCTGCTCCACCAGCGAGATACCTCCCGCCGGTCAGCATGACATTGGGAAGTTTGGTGTGGGGCGCTGCCGGCACGGTCTGGACCACGAATAGCACGAAAGATGGCGAAAGTCACGAACATCGGTGCGGCAGTGGGGCGGCACTGCGGGTTGCGTGGGTTGCGCGTCCCGACCGAAAAAAGCCCCGGTCGCCAATCCCCAGTCCCCAATCGCCGGCGCCCTACAAATAATTCAGTGCCTTCGCCTGGGCGGTTAGCTCGTCGCGGAATTTGGGATGGGCAATATTGATCATCGCCTGCACCCGGTTGCGTACGGTCTGCCCGTGCAGGTAGGCCACGCCATGCTCAGTGACCACATAATGCACATCGTTGCGCGATGTCACCACGCCCGCGCCCGTCTTGAGCGCCGGGACAATCCGGCTGACCGTGTCGTCCCGGGCGGTGCTGGGCAGCGCGATAATCGGCTTGCCGCCCTTGCTGCGGGCCGCGCCGCGCACAAAGTCCACCTGCCCACCAACGCCGCTAAAGAAGCGATGTCCAATCGAGTCGGCGCAGACCTGCCCGGTAAAGTCAACTTCGATAGCCGAGTTGATCGCCGTCATCTTCTCGTTCTGCGCGATGATAAACGGATCGTTGGTATAGTCAATCGGGTGCATCTCGATCATCGGGTTGTCATGCACAAAGGAGTAGAGTCGCTGCGAACCCAGCATAAAGCCCGCGATAAACTTGCCCCGGTGGATGGTCTTGTGCGCGTTGGTAATCACGCCCATCTCCATCAGGTCGATCACGCCGTCGGAGAACATCTCGGTGTGGATGCCCAGGTCGCGCAGGCCGGCTGTGCGCAGTCGATAGAGGACACCGTCGGGAATGCCGCCGATCCCCATTTGCAGCGTTGCGCCGTCGTCGATCAGCCCGACCACATGCTCGCCAATCGCCAGTTCAATCGGGTCGCCGCTGCCCATGCCCACTTCCGGCAGCGGGTAATCCACCTCAACAATCTGATCCAGCCGCGAGACATGGATAAAACTGTCGCCGCGCGTGTAGGGCATCTGCGGATTAACCTCGGCGATGATGCGGTCGGCGGCAAAGGCAGCCGGCTTGCTGATACCAACCTCGACCCCAAATGAGCAGAAGCCGTCGTCATCCGGGGGGGAAACCTGAATCAGCGCAACATCAATATGCAGCAGGTTGCGGCAGAGGTTGGGGATCTCAAACAGGCGGATCGGCGTAAAATCGGCCCGCCCCTCATTGACCGCCTGGCGTACGTTGGGGCTGATAAACATGGTGTTGGTGCGAATATGCTGCTCAATGCCCGGTTTGACATAGTCTGCCTCGCCAAAGGTCAGCATCTGCAGCAGTTCGACATCGTGCAGTTCGGGGGCGCGCTCGACCAGCGCCTTGATCAAGGTGCGGGGCACGCCGCTCATGCCTTCGAGGAAAACCCGCTGACCGGGTTGAATCGTCTTGACCGCCGCTTCCGGTGATGTCATATGTTCCCGGTAGCGCCGGGTCCAGCTCGGTACCCGTTCGGCCTGGTGCTTCCGGGGTGAAGAAGGTGTTGTCGTCATTGCGTCTTACCCATATCACTATGTGGTGAAACCGATTGCTGCACCAGCGCTCCGCGATGGGTCCAGACGCCGCGTGCAATTGCCCGGTTCTGCTCAATCGTCTCATCGATCCCCATCTCAGCGATCATCTCAATGATCGGCCAGGTGCTGTTGGCAAGTGCCTGTGTGGTGGTGCGGGCCGCCGCCGCCGGAATATTGGGCACGCAGTAGTGGGTAATGTCGGCATAGGTAAACACCGGGTCGCGTAATGTGGTTG
>CAKZQX010000032.1 GCA_937141995.1 uncultured Chloroflexaceae bacterium
TATACCGATTATGTCAACTGGAAGACCGACATGCTTGCCGGGCCAGAGGGTACCCGCCTGCGCCACTATTGGCATGAGCAGTTGAGCGGTGAACTACCGGCGCTGAACCTGCCGACGGATTACCCCCGCCCGGCACTTCAGACCTTCCGGGGCGCGACCGGCCGGATCGATCTCGGTTCCGAACTGTTCCAGCAGTTGCGCGATCTGGCCCACGCCGAGCAAACAACGCTCTTTACGGTTCTGCTCGCCGGGTATACGGCACTCCTCCAGCGGTATACCGGCCAGGAGGATATCATTGTCGGCGCTCCGTTTGCCGCCCGGAGTCACGCGGAGTTTCGGCGCACAGTCGGCTATCTGATGAACCTTGTTGCCATTCGGACGCACCCGGCGGGAGCGACATCCTTCCGCCACCTGCTTGCCGCCACCCACCAGTTAGTGCAGGCAGCGCTGAGTCATCAGGATTACCCCTTCTCGCTGCTGGTCGAGGAGCTAAAGCCGGCACGCAATCCCGGTCGCCCGGCCATCATCGAGACGACTTTTAACTTGCAGAAGGTCCGCCGCCTGGGTATCACTGGGGATATGGACAGAGCCCGCCGGCAGCCAGGGAACCAGCCCACGCTGCCGATGGAGCCTTACCCCCTGCTGCAACAAGATACGCCGTTCGATCTGATGGTTGACGCATTTGAAGTTGGGCCTTCGCTCCATCTGGTGATGCACTACAACACCGACCTGTTCGCGGCAGCGACAATTACGCGTATGCTGGGCCACTTTCAGCGCCTGCTTGCGGAGCTGGTTGCCGACCCGGATCAGGCGATTGGCGCGTTGCCGTTGCTCACTCCTGCCGAACAGCAGACGCTGCTGGTTGACTGGAATGCGACCCATATGCCCTACCCGGCGGATCAGTGTGTCCACGACCTGATCAGCGCCCAGGCAGCCCGTACTCCCGAGGCCGTCGCCGTGGTATCCCAGGACCAGAGTCTGACCTATGGAGAGTTAAACCGCCGTGCCAATCAACTTGCCCACTATTTGCGTCGCCGTGGCGTCGGCCCGGAGACACTGGTTGGTCTCGCCATCGGGCGAACACTGGAGCTACCCGTCGCATTGCTCGGTATCCTCAAAGCGGGTGGCGCATACCTCCCGTTAGATCCAAGTTATCCGGACGAGCGCCTCGTCTTTATGCTGGAGGACTCCGAGACAAAAGTCGTTGTCACGGCCGATCAGCCGACCGCACTGGCGCAGAATAGTGGTGGTTCGCCGGCACATATTCAGCCCCGCATTCGGCATAAGATTGCGCTGGTCGATCTGGTAGCTGAGGCAGACGTAATCGCTTGTGAGCCAGTGACGGAGCCAACCAATGAGGTAACGCCAGCGAGTCTGGCATATGTCATCTACACCTCCGGCTCGACCGGCCAGCCGAAGGGCGTGATGGTTCAGCATGGGGGCGTCGTCAACCACAACTGCGCCGTCGCCCGGGCCTTTGCGCTGACCCCCGCTGACCGGGTGCTGCAATTTGCGACCATCAACTTTGATACGGCGGTCGAGGAGATTTTTCCGACCTGGATCAGCGGTGCGACCCTCGTGCTGCGACCCGACGGGCCGGCCCCGGATATGGTCGAACTGTTGCGTCTGGTTGAGGACAAGCGGCTAACCGTCCTCAATCTGCCCACCGCCTACTGGCACACCTGGACCATTGAGTTGGCGCGGAGCGGAACGCAGGTACCGGCTGCGCTCCGCCTTGTCATTGTCGGCGGGGAGGCGGCGCTGGCCGAGCATCTCACCACATGGCAACGCCTCGCGCCCGGAACGCGCTGGCTGAACACCTACGGCCCTACCGAGACGACGGTCATTGCCAGCCTGTACGAGCCCGACACGGACACGCGTCCGGCATCCGGCCAGCCTGTGCCCATCGGCCGACCGATTGCTAACACCAGCCTCTACATCCTTGACCGCACCATGCAGCCAGTACCCGTTGGCGTGCCGGGTGAACTCTACATCGGCGGCGCCGGGGTGGCCCGGGGGTATTTGAACCGACCGGACCTCACCGCCGAGCGGTTCGTCGCCAACCCCTTCGCGGCGGGTCGGCTCTACCGCACCGGCGATCTGGCGCGCTACCTGCCG
>CAKZQX010000033.1 GCA_937141995.1 uncultured Chloroflexaceae bacterium
CTGGTCGGTCAGGCTCATCTCCGCCTCGATGCCGCCCTTGCCGCCATGCGCCGCCAGCAGCCGCTGCCCCGGTCGCTCCAGGTCGATCATGTAGGTTTCGCCGTCAATCGTCGCGCGCACCAGCGTCCCCGGCGGCACCTGCACCTCCAGATCGCTACCCTGGCGGCCCTGCTGATTATTTTTGTTTCCATGTCCGCCATTCTCGGCAGTAAATTTCTTTTTGTAACGGAAGGGCAGCAGCGTATTCAACTGTGGATCGGCCACCAGGTAGATATGCCCTCCGCGCCCACCATCGCCGCCGCTGGGACCGCCGCGCGGCACATACTTCTCCCGGCGGAACGCCGCGGAGCCATTCCCACCATTGCCCGACCGTACCGTAATTGTCACCTGATCGAATAACTCACCAGCCATAGATTTCTTTCCAACAAAAAGCGCCAGTCCGACAGCGCTCCTGTCGCTACTGACGCAGTTACCGCTAACCTGAACTCACGGAACAACCACCGGCGCGGGCGGAAGGGCCGGCGCACAGGGTTGCGCTTACTCGGTCACCGATGAGGTCGCCTTCTGATCGTTGTTCTGCTCGGCACGCTCCAGCTTCGCCTGAGTTGACTCGTCGTCGCGCACCGCCTTCTTAAACTCGCGGATACTGCTGCCAATCGCCCCGCCGATTCCGGCGATGCGGCCCGCCCCAAAGATAGCGATCACAATTGCCAGAATAATTAATAG
The DNA here is from genome assembly GCA_937141995.1 of uncultured Chloroflexaceae bacterium. Classification (GTDB taxonomy): domain Bacteria; phylum Chloroflexota; class Chloroflexia; order Chloroflexales; family Chloroflexaceae; genus CAKZQX01. The sequence continues at coordinate 727 of CAKZQX010000033.1, forward strand.
TTCCCAGGGTCCGAGACTCATACTTCACCCCTTGTTAGCTAGTTTCGTTTGTTTCTGAAGCGAGGCACCAGCAACACAACACCTGCCGCCTGTGGGGAACGATGCGATGGTGCCGGAGAGCCGTATAGCGCTTGCCTGTGCATACTAATGCCATTATACCGCATGCATAGGCGCTGTCAAACCTGCCTGCCCGTAAGCGTCCCGGGTGCGTTCGGCGGTGGTGTGCCAGGCAAACTGCTGCGCGCGGCGCAAACCACGTTCGCGCAGGTCGGCGTGCAGCGCGTCATCGTTGAGCAGGCGCATAATCGCAGCAGCCAGGGCATCAACATCCGTGGGCGCAACCATCAGGCCGGCGTCGCCAACCACCTCGGGCAAACTGGAACTGTTAGAAGTGACAACCGGCGTCCCGCAGGCCATCGCCTCCAGCGGCGGCATCCCAAAGCCTTCGTAGAGCGAGGGAAAGACAAACAGCCGCGCCGCAGCATACCAGAGCGGCAACTCTTCCTCATCCAGGTAGCCCACAAAATGCACCCGGTCGCGCAGCCCCAGCGCCTCCAGCCGGGCAAAGACGGCGTCATACATCCAGCCCTTGCCACCCCCGACCAGCAGCGGCACCGCGCTCCGGCGGGCAACCTGGGCATAAGCATCCAGCAGTGTGGTCAAGTTTTTGCGCGGCTCCAGCGTGCCGACATAGAGCACAAACTGCTCCGGCAAGCGGTGGCGGGTGCGAAATGCCGCCAGTGCCTCAGCCGCAGGTGGGCGAAAGTGCGCCCGCGCCGCATTGGGTGTGACGACCACCCGCTCGGCGGGCACTCCCAGCAACCCGACCACCTCGCGCTTTGTATGCTCCGAGACGGCCAGAATGCGCGTGGCCCGGCGGACGCTCACCCGCGTCGCCAGATCCAGGTAGGTCCGGTTGTAGGAGCGAAAGGTGTAGGGGAAGCGGATAAACGCCAGGTCGTGAATCGTCACCACGCTGGGCACGGGGCATGCCAGGGGCACAACATTCAAGGTGCCGTGGAACAGGTCGGCGTGATGCCGGCGCAGGATCAACGGTGCCAGGAACTGCTCCCAGGGAATGCGTACACGCGGATTAATCGTGGGGAAACGACTGGGCTGGACGGTGAAGTGGGGCGGCAACCCCAGCGCCGCCGCATCCAGCCCGCGAGTGGTAAAGATCGTGTACTGATTGGTCTGATCTACGCGGGCCAGATGTTGCAGCAGTTGTTCGATGTAGTGGGAGACGCCCGCGCGACGAAACGAGCGCGTATGGGCCAGCAGATGAGCATTAATCGCAATATGCACCGAAGGCATGCTCCCTTTCTAGATAAGTGACGGCGTACCTCCGGTTACTGACACGACGTACGCGGTGCGGACTGTTCCAGCCGCGTGCCAACCCCGAACGTCAGATTCGCCTCCGGCAGGGTGGAAGGTTCCATTCCTTGTTCACGAAAATCTGGCTCTCCGAGCCAAATTTTCGTGAACAAGACAGAAAAAGCACCATGCTGCCGCAGGCGAATCTGGCGTTCATCTGGTCAAACGTCCAGTTTGCATGGCAACTGCGTAAGTCCTGTCAATGACCGCGTACCTCCGGTTATTGATCAATAGCATAGGTTGTATGCGGTACAATCCCCCAATCGCTCACCGGATAGTAGAGAATCCAGGCCTGCCCGATCACATGCTGAAGCGGGAGCGCTTCCCACTCACGCGAGTCGCTGCTGTTGGCACGGTTATCGCCCATCACAAAGATCGAATCCTCCGGTACAACCACCGGCCCCTGACCGCATGCCGAGCCGGAGCTACAACTGGTCATGGCCCCTTCCAGGTAGGGCTCGTCGATCATCTGACTATCAATATAGACATCGCCGTCGCGGATTTCGATGGTTTCTCCCGGCAGGCCAATCACGCGCTTGATATAGTCCTTGCGTGGATCATTGGGATACTCGAACACAATTACATCGCCGCGTTCAGGAATATGAAACGGATAGACCACCTCTTCGGGCAGATCGTCGTTGCCGGGAAGCAGGCGCATCGGCGCATTGACATCAAAGTGAAAATAGACCAGCTTATTAACCAGAATATATTGCCCACTGTGCAGACTCGGCTCCATACTTGAGCCTTCAATCTTGAAGTTCTGCACAATCCCGCGCACAATAAAGAAGATCAGCAGAATAAAAATCGCCGTCTCCAGCATCTCTTTAACGACACTGCGGACAGATCCGGCGGCAACATGCTCGTGGGGTTGATCGGTGCGCTGCTCACGGTGCATCACGGGGAGCGCCTCTGTTGGCGCACTGGTCGTAGGCCGACCAGTACTGAGTCGCCGCTGCAGCGGCGTGTCACTCATCCGCGCTGGATCATCCATGCCCAGGCGCTGGCGCAGTGGTGAGTTGTCCATGGCTATTTTTCAATCTCTCTGATTGCGAATAGAGGTCACTGACTGACCGTAACGACATTCACGATTGGCATTATACCTGATAGGTTGGCAAAAAACAATGCAACTTATGGGCCACGTACACTCGGTACAATGTCGGTAGAGTATCGGCGTGCGGGGATATCCTTTGCGGAGATAGCCTACATTACAGGAGTTACGCGGTGAGCATGCACACCGGGCGTTTCACCCGATGGATGCCGGATTCGCCTGCGACAGCATGGTACTCGTTTTCTCTTGTTCACAAACATGTTGCACAATGTGCAACATGTTTGTGAACAAGCATGGAATCTTCCGCCCTGCCGGAGGCAACCATGCCTTTTGCGTGAGCCACCGCGTAACTCCTGTAAATTACACAAGTTACGCGGTGAGCATAAAAATCGGACACGTACTCCCACAACGGCAGGCTTCGCCTGCGGCAGCATGGTACTT
>CAKZQX010000034.1 GCA_937141995.1 uncultured Chloroflexaceae bacterium
CAGGCCCGGGTCGTGTACACATGCATAGCAGTTTTGCCGCCACCGGCCGGGGCAAACACACAGGTTGGCGTCTCGGCCCAGGCACCGGCAAAGGTCTCATGCCCGATCAGATATTCACCGAGCCGGGCATCACCAGATGCTTCCAGATACTCAAACGGGTTAAACTGAAACCCCAATTCGCGGAGCCGGAGTTCCACAAGATTAGTAGTTGTGTCGAACAGATGCACAACGATCTCCCTGATCGGTAGAGTCGGGCTGATATTGCAAGGGATGTATCGTGCGCGAACAGGGTAGCATCGCCCGTTCCTGGCCGGGTATCAGCCTGACGTATGGTAGCCTGTTATGCGCGATGAGTCGGGCAGAGCATCTCTCTATTACGAGTATACTTGCACTTCTTCTCACCATGCCAACATTTGCCTCGCAAATACCTCACCGGAACCTCTCACGCTCCTATTCGCGTCACCAGACATGCTCCAGGCGGACACCCTGGCCGCGCTTCGAGATTATATACACCGGATGTTTCGGATCGGGCTCAATCGTTTTTCGGAGACGCCAGAGCAGGGTATCGATAACGCTGCTCCAATCCCGGGGCGACTCCCATGCCGGATCATCACTGGCCTGAGGTTCATACGCAAGGCCGCGATAGGCTTTGTAGAAGAGTTCACTCCGCGTACAGAGGCGTGGCCGTTGCGCGTAGAGATAGCAGAGAATTTTGTAGATGCCCGGTTGCATATCCGGTACTTCCCCGTGACCGAGAAAAACCTGCTGCGTCAACTCATTGAGCCACAGGCGTGGAGGATGTCGCCGTTGCAGTTCCAACCAGTCGGCCTGCGTCAAGGGTTGCTGCGCACCCCGGGCCAGGTATGTTTCAACCAGCGGGCGCACAAGTTCCAGCCAGCCACGCGGCAAGCGCCCGCCATAACTGTTGAGCCAGGGCAGCAGATCCGGGGCAGTACAAAGATCGGCAAGGGTCCACTGCGTGTGACCCCACACCAGAGCCAATCGCCGCTCCAGCAGTTGCGTCAACCGCGCCGGGGTCCACTCTAACCGGTAGACATCCAGGCGACGGCGCACGATGCCACCACTGGTAACCACCGCCGGTTCGATCGCGGTTGGCAGCATCAGCTTCAACACAAACCCGGGCTCCTCGAACAGCGTAAGTGTTGCCAGAAATGCTTTCAGCATCTGAGTTAACTGCCCGGCATCGGCATCCACCCAGGGTTCCAACCCATCGATAAGTACCCAGACGCCCGCGACCTCCATGCGTTGTAGCGCATTGACCAGTTCCGTAATAACCCGGGTCTCCGGCACATCAGCATACAGGACGGGGCGCGGTGGCCGGGTGGTTAACTCGCGCAGGATAGTCACGCCCTCCGGTTTGCATAGCTCTTCCAGGCGGCTCAAATGCAGGCTTGCATCGCCTCGCAAATAGCTGTTGACAAACCAGACAACGGTCTCCTGAACCCACGCGGGTGCGGCGGTAAATCTCTCGGGCCAGGTACCGATATGCCGGAGCAGCGCCAGCGCGCAAACATCGAGCAGTTGTGTCAGCCAGGTCTGTACGGCCTGACTCATCGCCGGCTGTGTAACCGGCAGCGCAGGTTGCCAGTTGACCACCAGGTGCTGCCATGGTTGCTTGGTCTGGACGATACGCGCCTGCAGCGCCATGCGCAGGGCGGTTTTGCCTGATCCATCGGCACCAAACACCACCGTTGATCGCCTGCCGACGATGGTTTCAAAATCCACCGGTTCAACAAAGACCTGGTCAAACCAGTCTGCTTCATGTTCAGCGCGGAGGCGATCAAAAAGCATATAGGTTAACTGAACGCGATCCATGGTTCTTCCTGCATTCCCTGTACTACCTGTTTCAGGCCTGCCTGTTGCAGGGAAAATTCTTCCGAGTGTTGTCTGCATCGATCAGTGTACCGCGTGTGTCAAACCGGGGTGCCGTTCCGAAGCATATACTGAATATATCAACGTTGTACGCTGAGATCCCTGGTGCTGTAACATTAACAAAAGATTAGAGACTGTCTGAAAAGATGATTCGCGTCGGTCCCACGGCATGCCGGGTGCCCTGCGACACCGGACAGCGCCCCAGGAGTCCCGGCTTCAGCCGGTGTGTGGCCGGAACCGGCTGAAGCCGGGACTCCCGCTCCGGGGCCGTAGCCCCATGACCAACCCTTTTCAGACAGGCTCTTAGAAGAACGCAACAGGAGGGCCACGCTGGGAACGCGGTTGTGCCGGCTTAAAGAAAGAATAGGGGGTGGGATGGGATAACCTGCGATAATGACCAGTGAGCGTACCAGAACAGGATCGTGGCCGATGATGCCACAGGCAATGGGAAGGAGGCCGAGGCAAATACAGTTGCGGCGGATAGCCTCATCCCGTCGGATGCGTGGCGCACCTTCATTGCAACGCGTGACTACCGCAGCAAAGCGGTTATCCAGGCATTTGCGGCAGAGAGCGGCATCGCACCGGGTATTATCTTCCTGGTGGCTGCGAGCAGCCACGTTCCTACCGCGAACATGCAAATTTCCCCGCCGGCACTCTTCGCAAAACCGAAGACCCACGGGGAAATGCTCGTTACGATTGGCTCCCCGACCAGGATTCGAACCTGGAACCTACTGATTAACAGTCAGCCGCTCTACCGTTGAGCTATCGGGGACCACGCTCTTTTTGCACAAACGGGAGTATACCACAGTCAGGCAGCGCTCGCAAATGGTCGGAGGCGCAATCTGGGTATAATGTGTTGCATACGCTGTATAACAACGCCGACTACGATTTGACCGTGGACTATCGGCAACTACCGCCGCTCACGCAGGCCGATGCAGCCTGGGCCACGACATGGTAGGGGTAGTCCGGGCTAACGGCGCTTGGCGGGAACCTGATCCGGCGCATATGCGTCAACCGGCTCGCGCTGCCGCGCCAGCGGCAGATACCAGACCAGCGCCGCGCCGGTACCCACACCCGTAACCAGCAGCGCAACGGTGTAGGCCAGGGGCGGGTAGTGCCCGGCAGCATCAACCGGAAAGGCCCCGATGATCAGGCCCATCCACCACTGGAGCAGAAATGTCCCGCCGATCCCAAAGAGATTGACCGCCGTGACCGCCTGTCCGGTCATGGTTGGCGGGAAGATATGCCGAACATGCGCCAGCAGCATCAGGCTGAAGCCCCCCGTGACCCCGAACAGCAGATAGGTCAGGCTGACCAGTGCCACCGGCGGCGTGAGCAGCAAGACCAACTGGCTCAGGCCAAACAGCAGCGCGCTCACTACGACCACCCGCGTCAACCCCAGACGGTCGGCCAACCAGCCCGATCCGCCAAAGCCCAGCGCTGTGCCGATCCCCAGCAGCAGCAGGATATTGCCCGCCGCAATCTCGCTCAAGCCCAGGACATCGAACAAATACGGCCCGGCCCAGAGCCCCTGGAACGCCAGCAGCGACCCGGTCATAAAAAAGTTGAGCGGCGCGATTCGCCAGAAGCGCCCATCGCTGAAGACCTGCCGCAGCCCGCGTAGATCGGGTGCCCCCGGCTTCCAGGCCACCTCCGGCGGGGTGTTGCGCGTCCAGACCATAATTGCCGGCGCAACTGCGGCCGTTACCACTGCGCCAATCACAAACACTGCGCGCCAGCCAATGATCCGGTTCAACCAGGCCAGCGGCGAGGCAGCCACCAGCGCGCCGGATGCGCCAATGCCTACCAGCAGCGCCGAAACGGTGGCAAAGCGGTGCGGCGGGAACCACTGGCTGAAGGCTTTGAGCGAGCCCATCAGGACGCCCGCCATGCCCACGCCGATCAGGGCACGTCCCAGCGCCAGCAGCCCAAACGTGGGGGCCACCGCAAAGATCAGGCTGCCGCCCGCCCCAACCAGCATCAGTCCCGGCGTCACCCAGCGCGGCCCCCAACGGTCCAACCCGATGCCCAGCGGTATCTGCGAGAGCGCGAAGGCGGCAAAGAAGAGGCTGGTCATCAGCCCCAGATCGGCGGCACTGAGCGACAGCGCGCGGGTCAGGTCGGGCGCAATGACGGCATTCGCCGAGCGGAAGAAGTAGGAAAGAAAATAGGCCGCCGTAAACAACACAAAAACACGCGTATATTTCGACATAAAAAACCCAGAATAGAGAAACCACAGTGAACAAAAAACAAAGGAACACAGAACAAAACCGGCCTCCTACATCTCTATCGAGTAGGATATTTGTTCTTTGTTCTTTGCTTGTCTGTTCTATCAGAACTCACCTCCGTGAACCAACCCGCTCGATTCGCTCAGCGCGTTCGGCAATGGCGCGGATCATCCCGCGAAAGACAGGCCGGTGAAAGGGATAAAGACCATACCAGTAGAGCTGTCCCAGCAGCCCCTTTGGCGCAAAGCAGGCCGTCTGTACCAGCAGCGTCTGCCCCTCAGTCTGCGGGTGGGTCTCGAACTCCAGCCAGGCCCGCCC
>CAKZQX010000035.1 GCA_937141995.1 uncultured Chloroflexaceae bacterium
TGCGCGTGCTCGAGTTCTTTCATCTCTCCCCGCTCTACAAGTGGGTCTACGAGACGGTTTCCAAAGACTCGTTTGTCTCCATCGAGAAGGCCGAACGCGTGCTTGGATATGATCCCAAATTTTCAAACAAGGATGCCTTGATCCGGAACTACCAGTGGTACCTGGATAATCTGGCGAAATTTGAGCAGAGTTCCGGCGTCTCGCACCGTGTCCCCTGGAAGCAGGGCGCGCTCCGGCTGGTGAAGGTGTTCTTCTGAGAGACTGTCTGAAAAGATGATTCGCGTCGGTCCCACGGCATGCCGGGTGTCCTGCGACACCGGACAGCGCCCCAGGAGTCCCGGCTTCAGCCGGTGTGTGGCCGGAACCGGCTGAAGCCGGGACTCCCGCTTCGGGGCCGTCGCCCCATGACCACCCCTTTTCAGACAGTCTCTGAGACACGGCGTATCCGAATCCTGCATTATCCGCTTGACGTACGTGTGGTTGTGTGCTATAGTCGGATAGTATTTGGCGCGAAGCGGCAGAGGATGAAAAGGCCCATGGTATATCTGGTCAACAGCTTTTTCTACTTCTTTTATTTTACCAGCCAACATAAGGACTGGGTGCTTCGCGTTGCGTAAGATCTAAGATAGTAGGCAGATAAACGACAGGGCGTGGAGCAACAGCTTCCACGCCCTTTCTGTTTGTCGCGTACCAACTCAAGATCAATAAAGGAGAAGACTGCTATGACAACCGTCTGGTGTCGCGGTATCCGTGGCGCAACCACCGCAACTGAGAATACGCGCGAAGCCATCCTGGAGGCGACCCGCGAGATGCTCCAGCAACTTATCGCGGCCAACGATCTGCGGCCGGAGGATATCGCCAGCGCTATCTTTACCACTACACCCGACCTCAATGCCGAGTTTCCCGCTGTTGCCGCGCGCGAGTTGGGTTGGCTGGATACCGCACTTCTCTGCGGGCACGAGATGAATGTGCCGGGCAGTTTGTCGGGCTGTATTCGTGTACTTGTACATTGGAATACCACCCGCCGCGCCGATGAGTTGGTGCATGTCTACATCCGGGACGCGCGCAATCTGCGTCCCGAACGCGCGCAGATGACCGCATTTACGGTGCAATCACCGGACTCTCAGTCGTAAGCTGAGGGTTTTTCTTTGCCGTGAAGACCGAACCATACTATGTTGTCGCAGGCGAAGCCGGCCGTTGTGGAAGTATACGTCTGATGTGTACGCTCACCGCGTAACTCGCGTTATTTACACGAGTTACGCGGTCACAAATCTGAAAGGAAATTTCGCCTCCGGCAGGGCGGAAGCGATCATTCTTTTTCACAAAAAAATTCACAACGTGATTTTTTTGTGAAAAAGAAAAGAGCGTACCATGCTGCCGCAGACGAATCGGGCCATTACCGGGCGCAAACGCCCAGTTTGCAGACCCACCGCGTACTTCGCGTTATATACGGTGGAGGAGATTACTGTTATGGCAACCGTTGCCCCGCCCCAATCCACGCCCACGCTGCGGTCCAGGGAGCCGCGTGTGGCGTAGGCCGTTCGACCAGTCGCGGAAGTTGTATCATCAGGAGAGGAAGATAACGCCATGATCGTCATTATGCGCAGCAGCGCCACCCAGGAACATATCGACACCGTACTTGAACGGTTACAGGAACATGATTTGAAGGGCCATATTATTCATGGCGAGGAGCGCATGATCGTCGGGGTCATCGGTGCATTCATCCCGCCGGCCCTGCGGGAAGACATGGAGCGCTTCCCCGGCGTCCAGGAGACGATGCGGGTGACGCGGCCCTACAAACTTACCGGGCGCGAAATGCATCCCCACGATACCATTGTTGATGTATCCGGTATCAAAGTTGGCGGCGGCGATTGTGTGGTCATCGCCGGGCCATGTGCCGTCGAGAGCGAAGCGCAGATTATGACCACCGCCTATGCCGTGCGCGAAGCCGGAGCAACCATGCTGCGCGGTGGTGCGTTCAAACCGCGCTCCTCCCCCTACACCTTCCGCGGATTGGGTAAGCTCGGGTTGGAGTTACTGGCCCAGGCGCGCGCGGCGACGGGCCTGCCGGTTGTCACCGAGGTGATGACCCCGACCGATGTTGATCTGGTTGCGCAGTATGCCGACCTGCTGCAGATCGGTGCGCGTAACATGCAGAACTACCAACTGCTGGAAGAGGTTGGGCGCACCGGGAAACCCGTGCTGCTCAAGCGGGGGATGTCGGCGACCTTCGACGAGTGGCTGCTGAGTGCCGAATATATTGTTGCCCAGGGCAACCCGAATGTCATTCTGTGCGAACGTGGGATTCGCACCTTCGAGACGGCCACGCGCAACACCATGGACCTCAACGCCGTGGCACTGGCGAAGCGCCGCTCGCACCTGCCGGTCATTGCCGACCCCAGCCACGGCACCGGCAAGTGGTACCTGGTGCAACCGCTGGCGCTGGCCGCACTGGCTGCCGGCGCTGATGGGCTCGCCATCGAGGTGCATCCCGACCCGGATCGCGCGCGCAGCGACGGCGGGCAGTCGCTGACGCTGGAAAACTTCGCCGCGCTGATGCCCCGCCTGGCTGCGGTAACAGCGTCAGTCGGGAAGCGTGTTGCTGCCGCTGCCATGCAGGATATCCGCCTGTAGCCGTCAGCCTTTCATGCGCCGGGTCAACATTACACATCGCTGACCCGGCGGATAACATACCGGAAACATTATGTTTATAAAAACAGGATGTGCGTTTCTACATTTCTAATGATTGTTATTCTTTGGATAGGTGCGGTATGACAAAATTGCCGGGTTTGAAAAGAGCAGAGGTATCGAACAGAATGGGACTGTTAAGAAATTGAAAGTTACTATGCCCTGTCTCATTCTTGACACATGCATGCCCCATGCTATAATTGCCTCAGTCTAAACCGTATGATGAACCTGGCAGCGGGAGATGACAATCAGTGATACGACCGCTTAACCACCTGCGAAACCTCGCAATAACCACGCTGGCAATTCTCGTTGTGCTGATCCTGGCGACGCAGCCACTGCCTGAACTGGTGCTGGCACAACCGTTGATAACACTAATACCGGTTGGGGATACCACCAAGGACGCGGCACCCGGATCTGAGGTTTCATTTGAATTTGAATTGACAAACAGTAGCGGTGAAGATGATCGAATCTTTGAGATCGACGTAGACGATATACCGAGTGACTTTCAGCCACTGATTGAACCGCCATCAGTCGTACTTAATAATGGTGAGAATGTCATTATTGAGATTTCATTCCTCGTTCCTGACGATGAGATAGCACGAACTCAGGCGGGAACTGTTACCGCAGAAACAACCCTTGATCGCGGCGATGAACCTAATTTGCGTATTACTACCAGTGAACGGATATTCATCAATATCACCGGCCCAACGCCCACGCCTACCCGTACGCCGGATCGCACCAATACACCCACGCCCACTGAAGGGGTTGTCTGCGACGATCCCTTTGAGGACGATGATGACCTGGGTAATGCGCGCCGGATCGATGTCTTTGTACAGCAATTACACGTCATGTGTCCGGTAGGCGATGAGGATTGGTTGGAGTTTGGCGGTGTTGCGGGCAAGATATATACGATTGATATTCTCGAGATGGACGCCGGGTTGGATCTGACCCTCGAACTGACTGATGAAGATGGTAATAGACTGGCGTTTAATGATGACTTTAATGTAGAAAATCCGAATGATCTGCGCCCGCGTATTTATCTCTGGCAGGCTCCCGACGATGCCAAATACTATATTCGGGTCCGGGACTCCTCCGGTACCGGCGCGGCCGGGCGCGAATATGTCATTACTCTGATTGGTGAAGGCACCGGCCCGACCCCCAGTACCATTTCTGAG
>CAKZQX010000036.1 GCA_937141995.1 uncultured Chloroflexaceae bacterium
GGGCACCCGGCATGCCGTGGGACCGACGCGCATCATCTTTTCAGACAGTCTCTAAAAAACGCCGAGAATATTGAACAGGACGGCCGGTGCCGTCTCTGCGTGCCGCGTGCGCTCCTTCTTCTAAACCTTGTCAGGTTGGCAAACCGATGCTACAATGTCCTGTCAGTGCAAACGAATTGCGCGGCATGATCTGCTGCGCCTGATGTAAATAGAGGAGGGACCAGCAATGGCAAAGAAGGGCAATCGCCTGGTGATTAAGCTCAAGAGCACCGAGAGCGGTCACACCTATACCACGCAAAAGAATCGCAAGAACGATCCCAGTCGCCTGGAACTGCGCCGCTATGATCCTATCGTGCGCCGCCACGTCATCTATCGTGAAACGAAGTAGCAGGGGAAGCACGAAGCCGCGAGCACTGAGAACCGAGGGGGAAGCACGAAGAACTGAGAACTGGTTCTCGGTTCTTTTTTTGTTCAGGAGTGCTCGTTGTCGCAGTAGAAAAGAGAGAACAATGGTTACTTCAGGACGATAGCGGCAATAGCGAGAATGGCACCGGTAACTATGGTTACACTGAACTGGAACCAGGTTAACACCTGGCGGCTGGCGCAGCAGCATCTGCTCGAGCGCGCCGAACGCCGGCAGATGCCGGCCGTGGTGACAAACCTCGGCGGCGTTCAGGCGCAACTCATGTCCGCGGCGGAACTGTCGCTCTGGGCACGCGTGCAGAATCTCACGCCGGCCGCTGTGCGCGAGGCACTCTGGGAGACGCGCACGCTGGTCAAAACCTGGGCCATGCGCGGCACGCTGCATCTGCTTCCAGCCCACGAATTCCCGCTGTATGTAGCCGCGTTCAGCACATTCCGGCACTATCGGCGCGCAAGCTGGCTGAAGTATCACGGCCTGACTAACGATGAGTTGGAAGCGCTGCTGGCAGGTGTGCGCGCAACCCTGACGGACACCGGGATAACCCGCGAGCAACTCGCCGAGGTCATCGCCGAGCGCACCGCTACCCCGAAACTGCGCGAACTGCTGCGCTCCGGCTGGGGCGCGCTCCTGAAACCGTCCGCATTTCGCGGTGATCTCTGCTTTGGACCGGGGCAAGGCCGGCAGGTAACGTTTGTGCAACCCACCCGCTGGCTCGGTGAGCAACCCGAGGTCGCGGCGGATGCTGCGCTGCCGGCCCTCCTGCGGCGCTACCTCACAGCCTACGGCCCGGCAACCCCGGACGAGTTTGCGCGCTGGTCCGGGCTGGAAGCGGCGGTAGCGAAGCGGCTCTTCCGCGAACCTGGCGACGAGTTGACCGCGGTCCGGGTGGCGGACTGGTCGGCCTGGGCGCTGACCGCAACGCTTGAATCGTTGCAGAATATGGAATTATCCTCCGGCTGTGTACGGCTGCTGCCCCACTTCGATGTCTATACCATCGCCGTGGCGCGCCACAGCCAATATCTGCTGCCTCCGGCGCAACGCAAGCGGGTGTACCGGGCGCAGGGCTGGATTTCGCCGGTTGTGCTGGTGGATGGCCGGATTGCGGGTGTGTGGGAGTATGATCGGCAGCACGCACCAGTGCCGGTTACGGTCAGTCTGTTCGACCCACCCACGGAGCAGATCCACCAGGGCATTGCGGACGAGACGGCGCGGTTGGGTATGTTCCTGGAGTCGGAGGTTGCGCTGACCGTGCAGCATGACGACGGCGGATAGATATAATGCGCGAAATTACCCCTCCTGGCCCGCATACCCCGCCGTCCCGAAGGTCAGCCCGGTCTCGGTTGCCGGATCGGGCAGGATCGCTGCCGGATGGTACTCCAGACAGAGCGTTTCCCCCGGTTGAAAGTCTCATTGTTCACCATCGCAACCTGTGCTACCATGCGGCTACACACGACGAATTCCCGAATAGAGATTATGCAAGAAAGGCATTCCTATGCGGCTGGTGACCTTCCGCGATGGCGCGGCTCAGAAAATCGGCGCAGTCCAGGGCGATATGCTGGTCGATCTGAGTGAGCTTGCGCCGGATATGCTGACCCTGATCGATGGCGGACCGGCACTGCTGGACCGGTTGTGGGAACTGGTGGCGCGTGACACGACGGCGCGCATGCCCCTGGAAGGGGTGACGCTGCTTGCGCCGATTCCCCGCCCACGCAAAAACATGATGTGCCTGGGCCTGAACTATGCCTCCCATGCCGCCGAATCGGCGCGGTTCCGGGGGCGGCCCACCGTGCTGCCGGAATACCCGGTTGTGTTTACCAAAGCGGTTTCGGCGGTCAACCATCCGGACGGCGTGATCCCCTACGATCCTCAGGTCTCTGCCGAGATCGACTGGGAAGTTGAACTGGCCTTTGTCATCGGGCGGGCCGGGAAACAGATCAGCCGTGACGTGGCGCTGGAGTATGTGTTTGGGTACACGATCTTCAATGATATTTCCGCCCGCGACATTCAGAACCGGCATAAGCAGTTCTTCCTGGGCAAAAGCCTGGACGGAACCGCACCCTTTGGCCCCTGGCTGGTCACCCCTGATGAGTTGCCCGATCCGCATGCGCTGGGGTTGCGCCTGCGCGTCAATGGCATAACGCGGCAGGATGCCAATACGTGCGACCTGATTTTTAAAATCCCCGACATTATCGCTACCCTCTCCAATGGCATGACCCTGGAGCCGGGCGATATTATCGCTACCGGCACGCCGAGCGGCGTGGGAATGGGCATGCAGCCGCCAACCTATCTGCAGCCGGGTGATACGCTCGAGGCCGAGATTGATGGTATCGGAGTGTTGCGCAACACCGTCGGCGGACGCTGACGGCTTGCGGATTGCGGGCCGGGTCGCCGCCTGCTGCTGACGCGAACGGATCGCAGCAGCAGGCGCGTTGTCTGTCAACCGGGCAGATCTGACTTGTTTGTGCGATGCCTTCGTGGTACGATAGGTATGGTAGTTTACATATGATCAGCCTACATTTCTCATCCGGCATCCGAGGTTTTGCCCATGCATCGCGTTCTGTCGTTTATTGTCCCGCTTCTGTTCATTTTCCTGTTCACCAGTCTGAGCGTTTCGCTTCCCGCCCGCGCCGACTCTGACCGGCCGGTGCGCGTTATCCCGCAGACCGATGGGGTGCGCCTGGAGTGGGAAGGTAACGTCGCCGTCACCCGTTCCGGCAATCCCGTCATACCCGACTGGCCGGAGGTGGAGATCAACGGCCTGCGTCTGCCCGCGCAGATCATCGCGTTCCAGGTTGAAGACGATGCCCCGGTTGCGCCGCAGATCGAGCAACTGGAGAGTACCCCCTGGAGCGGTGCGCCGGCCCGCGCCGAGGTGCGCACACCCCAGACCGAGGCGGGCGATCTGCGTCCGGCACTGGCCGCGGCGCCCACGCAAACGCCACCCACCGCGCCGGTCGTTGTTCTGCGCGAGGGCCGGATGCGGGGCACACGCATTGTCGTGCTGGCCGTCAGTCCCATTTTTGCCCAGAACAACCAGACGCGCGCAGCAACCCGGGTCGCGGTTTCCCTGCCCAATGCTACCCCGCTGGAGCGCAGCGCTACCGAGTTGCTCTCGCGCTCCACACCCTTTCTTGCCAATGCGCCGGGACCAACCAACCCGGTGCAGAGCCGGGCACTGGCCCAGATCCGGGTGACCCAGGCAGGCATGCAGCGGATTACCGGCGAAACGCTGGCTGCTGCCGGGATCGATCCGGCAACGATTGACTTTACGCGG
>CAKZQX010000037.1 GCA_937141995.1 uncultured Chloroflexaceae bacterium
CCAGTACCGGCCCGGCAAGTCCGTTGCCCAGCGCATGCCATTCGATACCGTCCCAGCGCGCAATGCCATCGACCGCGACCTGGCCGGCGCGGGTGAATGACCCGGCCGCGTAGAGCCCATCCGCGCCGGGAGCCAGGGCGGTGATCGCGCCGTCTGTGCCGGTGCCGAGCGCGGCCCAGCGCTCGTTGGCGCTATCCCAATGGGCGATATTGCTGGTCGAGAAATTTGTCTCGGCGAGTGTGAAATCCCCCCCGACATAGAGATCGGTGCCATCGGCCGCCAGGGCATTGACCGAACCCTGTACACTTTTGGTAAGCTCAAACCAGGTCATACCATCCCAGCGAGCGATATTCCGTGCAAATACAGTAGAAGGTCCCCTAAAGGGCCGGGCCAATAGGAAAAATTGACCGCCAGCGTAGAGATCGTCTTCAACAAATGCAAGCGTGTTGATTACAAATCCCCGATCGAAGTATGGTAAGTCACCCTCTTCTTCATCTGATCTTATTCCACTCTCTAAACCTTTCCAATCAGGAAAAGTGACTATATCATATGCTAATCTGTTAATTTCATCTTCATTAACACTGGTGCTAAAGTCACCACACAGATAGTCGCCTCTTTCATCCAGAGCTATATCGTAAATACTTCCAAAGATAACGTGCTCATCCGAGGCATCATCCGAACCGGACGTCTCTGTGATTGTGAACCATGTCGCACCATCCCAACGAGCCAGTTTTGCCTCTGCATTTCTCTCTGGATTTGCGCTGGCAGCATAGAGATTCCCCCTACCAAAAGCCAGGGCTGTAACTGGCTCAAAGGCTATATCCGCAACCACTGCCCACTGTGCCCCATCCCAGGCGGCGATATTGCCGGCACTGATGTTACCGGCACGGTTGAAGTCGCCGCCGACGTAGAGGGTGCCGTCGTCGCCGGCAGCCAGCGCGTTAACCGGGCCGTTTACCCCACCGCCGAGCGGATGCCAGGTACCACCGTCCCAGCGGGCAATATGGTTCATCTCGATGCCATTGATCGTCGTAAAGTTACCGCCAACGAACAGATCGTTGCCTACTGCAACCATCGTGGCAATGTCACCCTCAATCCGGGTCGAGCCAAAGCGCCCATCCCAGCGTTTATCCTCATCGGTCCGGGTCAATACCGGATTGCGACCGGGCATGTCGAGTGCCAGCAGCGCCAGCAGTGGCAGCAGGGCGAGCAGGCGATAGCGTGCCCGGAATCTCTGGAGGGACAGGCACTGAAGGTTTTGGTGTTTATCTCGCATAACGTAGCGCAATCGATACAATATACAAAGGAGCAGCATCGTTCGTTCCCCGAATCACCACCTGGCGCATGGGCTGTTCGGGTGAGCTAAGGGTGAGTTGATATGAGCCGGCGGGATTCAGGCCGCCGGTAGAGAACGTAGTCACGGGGCTGCTCGCGCCGATCTCGGTATAGCCGCTGATAGTGTAGTTGTATGTATTACTGCCATCCAGGTAGATATTTACTGCTACATCGGATACATCACGCTGGAAGAAGTTGATGACGCCAGTAGAAGTAATAGTCTCTGCTGAGGAGAGCACCTCTACCGGCGCATTGCCCAGAGTGCGGCGCGGATGGACAAAGAGCTCAACCTGGCGGGATGGTGCTATGGGAGAGTTACAGCGGGGGCCACTGGCTGGTTCATCAAGGTTACTATTTTCGCTGTAAAAACAAATGAGTACATTCTGGGCAGCATATTCGTCGCCCCGGAAAAGGGTCCGTACCGTCACGCCACCATTGAACTCGGTAAAGCGAATCTGCTCGTCAAATTCGGGCACGGGGGTTACGGGTGTCGCTATGGTAGGCGGAACTGGTGTCACGGTCGTGGGTGTCACCGTAGGCGGAACTGGTGTCACGGTCGTAGGTGTCACCGTAGGCGGAACTGGTGTCACGGTCGTAGGTGTCACCGTAGGCGGAGCGTCGGCTGTCCGGGTTAATGCAAATTCGGTTTGCACTTCTTCCAGCTCGTCTTCCCGGTCATCCAGGTCATCCTGTAACCCGCGCTGCGTAGTTTGCTGCTCTTGCGCAAAGACCGTCTGGGTCTGTGCATTGGCCGTAGCGATGGCCGTCTGGGTCTGTGCATTGGCCGTAGCGATGGCCGTCTGGGTGACGGCCTGGGCTGTCACCGTCCCGATCAGACCGGAGATAACCGCGGTCTGGGTGAGATCCGGAGTTGGTGTGACGATGGTCGATGTTACCGTCAGGGTTGACGTTACCGCAGGCGTGGTTACATCAGTGGAACCAGGTAGAACGGGTGAGGTGCCTGGTGTCGCCTGCGCCTGGGTAGGCACGGTAGTTGGCGTATCGGTAGTTTCCGCAGGAGGCGTTACCGTGGCTGTACCGGTGAAAGTCGCGGTCTGCGTTATAGTAGCCGTCTCCGATGGTTCTTCTGTCTCTTCCGCTCCGGGAGTGTCAGACGGCTCCACGGACGACACTGATAGCGTAGGAAGTACTGGGGCGAGAGCCCCTACTGCATCATCTCCAGGGCACCCGGCAAACTCCCGTACAACGGGTATGCGACATTGTGTTGCCGTAATGGCCCTTTGAAACGGCGGTACCATCAACAGACCAATACAGCACAACATGAACAGCAGCAGTCCCAGCGCCAGCAGAACAACTGGCGGAATCGGTTCCTGCTCGAAGCAGCCATCCGTCTTTTTTGAACGAGTGACCTCCCCGGCGGGTGTCACGGTGACACTCAGCGGGAATTTCTGGGATCGGCCCAGGAGCCGCCAGGTGCGCAGGCGTACGCTCATCTGCGCCGGTTTGTTCTCGTCCGGACCAACGCGCAGTTCATGCGGACGGAAGCGAAAAACAAGGGCTTTTTTCTCGTTGTGCCCCGCAAAAGTGAAGGGGATCTCGGCATTGCTGCGGTTATGTATGCGGAGATAGTAATCGCCCTTGAAGCGCGCCGTCACCTCCTGGGGGTCAAGTTCCGGGGTAAAATCGATATAGGGGTCGATGGTCAGTGTGGCCGGCTGGATCACCTGGTCACCGGGGCGCGTGCGTGAGCGGGCCACAACCTCGAGAGCGTAGACGCCGGCGTAGCTGTCTGCGGCGTGTGGCGGCTTCAGTTCAATCTGCGCTTCGCGTTCTTCGCCCGGCATCAGGCCAGTCTGATCGAAGGTAATAGACACCCACTCAAGGGGGACTCCGCTTACTGCCAGGTCGATGCCGTCAACCAGCGCCGAACGATTCGCCACCCGTGCGTGTAGCAGCACGGACCCGCCGGGCACGACGGTAACGGCTGCCGGCGTGAGTCGGAGATAGATCTGGCTGCCGGCTGAGGGCTGACCGCCTGCCGGGAGTGCAGTCTGGGCCCCGGCGGATGCTACCGGCGGCGTCATCTGCATCTGCACGTTCCCAATCTGAATGGTGCTGTGCAGAGCGAGGGGATGGGGTTCATATCGGGTAAGCCGGGTGCCGTCAACCATGGTACCACCAGGGCTGTCCAGGTCGAGGATCTGTACCCCATCATCGTCGCGCAGAATCTGGGCGTGGTAGTCTGCGACCTGCGCATCATCCAGGACAATGTCATTATCGCTGGCACGCCCAATGCGTATGGTTCGTCTGCCAAGAACCCTTTCATCCTGGCGGCCATCGGGGTAGCGAATAAACAGTGTTTCACCGTGCATCACTTACACCTGTATCTCTGCTGGAGTAGC
>CAKZQX010000038.1 GCA_937141995.1 uncultured Chloroflexaceae bacterium
GCATAGTTTTCAAAGGGATGCTCGACGATCTTATCGGTGTAGCGCCGGGCCAATTCTACCGTGTGATCCGTGCTACCTGAGTCGACAACATAGATTTCACCGACCCAATCAGCAACGCTGCATAGGCAATCAAGGATGTTGTCCTCTTCGTTATAGGTAAGGACAATGACAGAAAGCGGCAATGTCATAAGCATTTAGTTCTTTTCGACAATTACGATAAGATGGGCACCGAAAGTAGGATAGAGATCACCCAGAGCCTCGAAAACCTTGCCTGATGGGTGTTTCCGGGTGGAATATAAAATATGACTTGAAGTAGTATGTTTTATATTGAAGCCACTTTCTTGCAACACTCTACGGAGAGCAGCAAGATTAAAGATTCGATAGTGGTAGGGAGCATAAACAAACATCGGCATCTTCCCAAGCGGGACAAGCACGCGATTGAGCAAAAAAGACATGTTTGGTGTCGTCAGTGCCAACCAACCACCGGGTTTGAGAACACGCCAGCATTCCTGTAGAAATATGGTTTCGTCAGTCATATGCTCGATCAACTCTCCGGCAGTAATAAGATCAACACTGTTATCAAGGATCGGAAAATCACCAAATAAGTCACTCTGGATTGTATAAATGCCTGTCTCATAAGTTATACGCCGTACAATATCAATCCCGATACAACGCCAACCTTGAGCCAAGAGATAATCAGCGAAACTGCCTCTGCAATAACCGAGATCTACACAGAGACCAGGGTTGCGATTTTTAAGCAAGTGGAGTACTTTGCGTATGCGTGGAAAATCCGGCACTTCAAAATCGCTAAAACTTTTCGCTTGTATCAGTACCTCATTTCGCATAGTAGGTATCATTTTCTGCACTGGATATCGCTGTGTATGCTGTCTGCAATCGTTCAGTGATCGTCTGGATCGAGAACTCTCTTTGCACCAATTCACGACCCGCACATCCCATGCGATCACGTAATTCAGAAGACCGTGCTAAACGAATAATCGCTTCTACCAGCGCTTCTACACTGCAAGGGATGCTTATGCCCGCACCGGCCGCTGCTACTTGCCGATGGATGCCAACCTGATCGGTCACAACAACCGGCAGTGCTGCGGACATCGACTCAACAATCACATTACCGAAGTTTTCTGAGTATGAAGGTAGGACGAACATATCTGCATCGGCAAGCACCATCTGTTTGGCTTCATCGGCCAGAAACCCGGTCCAAACTATGGCAGCAGCAACACCCAGATCTTTCGCATACATATGCAATCTGTTCACAAAATCAGGCTCACCGCTACCGGCAATAACCAGTGCCAATTGCGGATGCACTACACGAGCTTGCGCAAATGCCGACAAAAGTAGATCGAGGCCTTTCTTGGGATCCAGTCGAGATAAGAAGAGAACCAGGGTACTATCAGACAGCCAGGAATATTGGCTCCGAAATTGGCCGCGCAGTTCCGAGTGTTTAGGTACCGAATACTCGACCGGATTGGGAATAATGACGAAGTTTTTGTTAATGCCGAGTTCCGCAGCCTCACCTTGTTCTTGCTCACTAGTATAATGCATCAATGCGGCATAGCGAATAATCCTGGTTTCAATGAGACGAAACGATGCCTGTTTCAACCAGGGGTGGCGACGTTGCATCCCATAATTGCTCAGTGTTCCCAGGGGGCGCACAATATACGGTACTCCTCGCGCCTTAGCAAAGAAAGCCGCCGGTAGTGCGGCATAGGAAAATAGAGCGTGAATATGTAGTAGATCATAATTGCCGATATTGTGTACCAACCACCACGTCATTGGCCATGATACCGTGTAGAAACGCGTTTGTCGGGGGAAATACCAGTAACATACGGCATCGCGGCATAAAGGTTTTCCAAGCGGCACCGCCTGACGAATGGAACCGTGATCGTCGGTAGTTGCAATGTGTGTCTCGACACCAACCCGTGCTAGTGCTTGAGCCATTGCTCGCAGCGTGAATACGGGTCCACCTCGCAGTGGACTGAGCGAAGGAATAATATGGAGCACCTTCATAGATCGAACGCCTCGAGCAGGCGACGCTGAAAGTGCTGCGCCGTAAACTGACGCTCATACCGCTGCTGGGCCTGGATCGACCAATGCTCCCACTCAGATCCCGATTTCAGCAGGCGCAGTAGCGCCGCAACCAATGAATTCTGGTTATCAGGATCAACCGCCAGACCAACTTCCGGGGGATTAATCACTTCGCGCCCGGCATCACAGTCGCTGACCAGGCAGGGTCGGCCAAGACGCATGGCTTCAAGGTAGACCAGACCAAAGCCTTCGCCGCGACTTGGCATGGCAAAGCAGCGGCAGCGCGCCAGCAGATCCTGCTTCTGCTCCTCGGAGACCCGGCCAAAAAACTGGATATGTTCCTCCAGACTGCGTTCTGAAACCAGTTGCTCCAAATCGGGACGCAAGTCGCCGTCGCCGGCGATCCAGAGCCGGGCATCGGGTATGTGCCGCAATAGCAGAGGCCAGGCGTCGATCAGTTCACGGTGACCTTTATAGTCTTCGCTACGGGCCAGGCGACTGAGTATCAGCGCCGCAGGCAGTTTCTCCGGTACCGAGATCTGGTTACATGGCCTGGCAACACCGAGGTGAACTGTTTGATGTGCTTTTCCGGCCAGTTGTGGATAGTACTTGAGAAAGCGTTGCCAGGTATACTGGCTATTACTCAAAAAACAATTCACCCGTGGCAATAGCAAGCGTGTAAGCGGGTCGTGACAACGCCAGATCTCGATGCCATGGAGGAAAAGCCGGACATTTGTTGCCGGTATGCGAAAAAAAGGGAGCAACCGCAGAAGAGCGATATGCCAGATCAGTACATTATCGGCCTGCCAGCGGCGGCTTACTGCTGTCCGGATGGCCTGTGCCCTTGATGTAGCATAGAACACCGTATCCGGATCAGGTAATTGCCGGGAAAGCTGGCGGCCAAAACAGAATAGCCATGCCTTTTGTGACTGCTGGACACTACGCTGTTTAATCGCATCCCAGGCCCGACGGCCACTAAGCTGAATGCCACCGACAGCATGGTCTGCTAGTTCAGGAAATACCCCCAGATGGTTCAGAGTGTATACCATACATTAACGTCGGTGGATCTGCGCCTTCGGCGGAAGATGTGATCTGGCATGATCAGCTTTGCGCAAGCCCACTTGTAAGAAGAAGTTATAGATCCGATTGACGATGATAACTGTGATAAAACTGGCCGCAACAGTAGATGTTATTTCTACTAATGATCCACCAACCTGGGTGAAGCCAAGGCCTGGCAGAAACCAGAGCGTAAACTGCTGCTGATTACCACGATCCAGGGCGCGGGTTGCTAACTTGTCGAAAACCGCAATGATACTGCCCAGGATAAGAAAACCCGTTATCACGCCGAAGGTACCGAAATTAATGTAAAATTCCATCACCTGTCCAATACCGACGCTTGTGCTTTCCTCGGCAACAGGAATGCCGGTATAGGCAGTAACCAGTCCCGGACTGCCAGCAACAACTGGTTTTTCCGGCCAGAGTATGCGAGGGATCAGGGCGATAGCAGCATCGTGGAAAGTTGCGCCGTGGGCAAACTCCTGATATCCGGAACCGAGGTAGAATACTGTGGCGCCCACCAGAATATTCTGGTTCAAGCGCATATTAATCAATTGGAGGTGGATGGTATTCAATGGATTGAACCACTCGAAGTTACGCATGGTACTTTGTACTTCTTGAAAGCTCCGGCCAATTGATGTATCACTCCAGACTGTTTCACGGATGTTTTGCCGGTCACGCATGTACGTCACATAGAGGGACAATCCAAGGTAGCCGATGACCAGGCTGATCAAAATAACGCGCATCCGGATGCGCACAAATGTTGCAACAAAAATAATGATGGCAAGCAGGGCATACACGCCATAGCCGAGGTACCCCTGTAAGACAATGGTAAAGATGGGAAAACAAAGCACAAGCATCAGCCAGCGTGCAAAAGCACCATAAGCTTTGCGTTGCCAGGCCTGCCAGCAGGCCAGGGCAAGCCCGACGACCAGAAACTGAATGGCAGCGGCGAGTAGTGCCAGAACAGTGGGCACGCCACGTAAGAGCGGAAGCAGAACCAGCATACTAAGCAACCCGGTTGCCATGTAGATCTTTGGCAATCGTTGATCAATACTCTTATTTGCCATTGACATATTGTCACTCGCTCCAGCCTGTGGCAGGAACAGTCGCAGCATCCATGGCCCCAGAATGAGAACACCGACCGCAAATGACAGGACGGCATAGACACTCTGCACAAAACCGGAGAAGATCATCTCTTTATCAGTTGCAGAAAACCAGGGCAGAATATAGAGTGCTGCTGCAACCCAGTGAATAAGCCAGAGCCGGACGAGATAGATTGTAGATAGGCCAACACTCCTGCCTTCCTTACGGAATAGCATATATAAAAAGAGTGCAATAACACCTAACCATATCAATAAACCGGCCCAGAGATATAAATCCAGGTTCATGACTTGGCATTCCTCTTTTGTGCATACGCAACGGTGTTTCGCACAAGATCATTATAGTAAGCGCATATCCAACGTATTTGCTGATCGGTGGAAGGGTATTTTTGCATCAGAAAGGGAAACCCGGGGTACTTCATTCGCCAGAACCATGTCAGCATTAAACGAGCAGAACGGAAAGGGAGCGTCGAAAGTCGTGACGTCAGGTTTCGTAACATAGTAGGCTCCCGATCATCCCGGATATAGCCATAGTGGTCGATCCAATTAGCGAGTAAGCTTTCTACTTGCAAACCAGTTGCCGGTGGAATTTGCACCGGTTGCGGTGTAATCGCATTCCAGGCTTTATCGTCTTCATAGCCGACAGTTTTTCGAGTATGCTCATCAGCTTCTGCGAGTAAAGCAGGTGTATAGTTTGTGCCAAGAAAGGCACATACCTGGCGCAACGTTGCTTCCGGTTCAGCAACCAGCATCTCATAACGTATTTCCAGCAGGTGTTCCTGATTGATGCGCTTCTTTTGCTCTTCATATACCTGAAGGTATTGTTTGACTACCTCTGCGTTAACAAGAGGGTTATTGGTAGTATACCGAAAACTTGATTTGGATAATGAAGCCACGACATGGCGTGGATCACGGTAAACATAAAGAAACTGCGCATTGGGATATTGCTGCTGAATATGGAGCATGTGGCCGACATGATGTGGGGTTTTGTCGCCCCAGCGTTGAGCTGATGATTTGGCGCGTGTTAGAAGCAATTGCATGTAGCAATTCAACATGCATCCCCAGGAGGATGGATCAACTTGAGAACATGCTACAATATCTTGCTCTACAATCTGGAATTGCTTATTGAGATGAGCATTAAGGTTGACGATCAAGTCAACAAATGCGCGATCTGGAGATTGTCGTCCCAACGTGCAACTGTACACCCAGTAACGATATAATGCTGAAAATGTATTAGCTTCAAAAAAGATCAAGAAATCCGGATGTTTATTAAAGATAGCACCAAGAAGTGTATTGCCGCTACGCGGACAACCGATTACAAATACCGGTCTGGAAAGATGTGATGACTCGTGATCTGTCATGGGGATATGCTCCGTATTGCTTGCATGGTTCCGGCAGTGGCCATATGTGCCGAATAGCGTTGAATATGACGCTGGGCAATATGACCCATATGCTCTGTCGCCCGTTGATCAGTAGCCATTTCAAGCATATGTTGCGCAAGTTCTGACGGTCGACCCCATGAAAAAATCGCTCCGGTTCGGCCTGGATTGATCAAATCGGGAACACATCCTGCGCGATGCGCAACAATGGCTGGCAGACCACTGGCCATAGCCTCGTTTACAACCAGGCCCCATGTCTCATCTGAAGGGACAACCAGAATATTACTTGCAGCATATGCGGCGGGCATATTTGATTGGTTCAAGAACCCAGCAAATGTGATCGGAAGTTGTTGATTACGAACGATTTGTTCGAGTTTGCTACGCATTGGGCCATCACCGGCAATTAATCCGCATATGCTCTGGTTGTGATGATAAGCGAGTGTAATAGCTTTAATATAGTCGTCAGGACGCTTGTGGGCGGCAAGTTTTCCAGCATACAGAAAGACGCAAGCATGTTCAGGAATACCCCAGCTTGCACGCAACTGTCGTCGCTCTGTTTTCAAGGCAACACTCTGTTCTGCAAAGAATGAGTTGTCAACCGAATGAGGAGCAAAAAACATTTTTCGTTGTGGCGCGCCATAATGGCGGTAGTATGCTTGCGCCCGCTTGCCAACCACGAGATAGGCGTCAAAACGAGGAATGAAGGTACGGTAGCCCATAAATTTGAGCATGCGTTTCGCAGGATTGCGTGGCGTTAACAAATGAGAATCCCCCCGAACCATGAGAGGAGTACATGTTTGCCAGCAGGCGATCATTGCTTGCCAGAAGCTACGGGTGTACCAGCCATGCACAATGAATGCGTCAAATTGCTGCTGGTGAATGATTTCGGTAATTTGGGGTGTATTACAGCCCCGAAATGATGAAACATCGGGTCGTTCGGCATGGTTGGTCAAAAAGTGAGCTTGATAACCTTCCAGAAGTGGTATGTCCCACTCAAAGGCTACCCCAAACGCACTGTGGCGCTGATCCTCACTGCTCTGCCGATGACAGTAAAAAACCTGGAGATCGACTACTTTAGCCAGTTCACGATACCAGGGTGTGTAATATTGAATAGGATGGGTCGACAGTATGCCTAGACGGTACATGGTTTATCTTTTGCGCAAGAAGAAAGACGACTGCATTTGGCCGCTCACTGTATGCGCACACACCTGATTGAAAACCTGTGCCAATCGTGCAGTCATTGCTCTGGTTGTATATGGTTCGAAGGCTGCCCAGTTGGTACTCGGATGGGCATCTTCCGGCAGTTTCACCAGGTGGTGTAGGTGTTCCGTAATTTGCGGAACCAGGCTTTGAGG
>CAKZQX010000039.1 GCA_937141995.1 uncultured Chloroflexaceae bacterium
AAAAAAGATCAAACAGTACCATGCTGCCGCAGGCGAATCGGGCTTCCATCGCATGAAACGTCCAGTTTGTATGTCAACCGCGTAAGTCTGTAATCCATACAAGTTTAGATCAGCGGGAGCACGCGGGCAATCACAAACTTGAGATAGCGCCCTTCGGGGAAGCCTGCCGGTACGGGATGGTCGGCGGGTTGCCCGGCCTCGTGCAGGATCTGCAGCCGCCGGCGGGACTGCTGGGCGGCCTCGGCCAGCGCTTCACGAAACATCTCCGGCGAGACCTGGCTGGTACAACTGGATGAAACCAGCAACCCACCCGGTGCGATGCAGCGCAACGCCAGGGCATTCAGGCGGGTGTAGGCACGCCCGGCGGCGTAGCGACTGCTCTTCGCCCGGGCAAAACTGGGCGGGTCAAGGATCACCATTTCGAAGCGCTGTCCCTGCTGCCGGAAGCGGTCCAGCAGTTTGAAGCAGTCATCGACCAGGAAGGGGTAGTCCTCCGGGTTGAACCCGTTGAGTTGCATGTTATTGGCGGCGTCAACGGCGGCAGCATGGGCGCTGTCACAACTGACCACTTCGGTTGCGCCGCCCCGTAGCGCGTAGAGCGAGAAGCCGCCAGTGTAGGCAAAGCAGTTGAGCACACGCCGCCCTGTGGCCCACTGCTCAACGGTGTGCCGGTTCGCGCGCTGGTCGAGGAAGAGCCCGGTCTTCTGTCCAACGTAGAGGTTGGCCCGAAAGAAGAGGCCATGCTCCTGGATTACCAGATCTTCGGGCGGAAGTTCCCCCCAGCGTTGTTGCAACTGCGCCGCAGGCGGTTGGGAGCGCGGCCCGGCGGCCGTCTCTTCTTCAGGAGCGGTTGGGCGTCCTTCGCCATCCGGTTCGGGGGTTTTCTGGACAATCCCGCGCAGGGTGGGATCACAGCGGCGCAGGGCAGGCACAACCAGCGGTACCAGCGTTGCCACACTCGCGGCATAGGTCTGGATGATGGCATAGTCGCCATAGCGGTCTACAACCAGACCGGGCAGGCCGTCCCCCTCGCCATAGAGCCAGCGGTAGGCGTTCGTTTCATCTTCGCGGATGGTTGCGCGCAGATCCCACGCCTCCGTGACCCGCGCGCTGATCCAGTCGGCATCGGGGACCGTATTGCGGGAAAAAACACGGAGCGCAATCGGGCTGTGGGCATCCCACAGTCCAACTGCGCTCAGATTGCCACACCGTAGCCGCACCCAGGTGCCGGAGCGCAACCGCTCCCCACCGTTGACCTGGTTGCGGTAAACCCAGGGATGCCCCTGCGCCAGCCGCCCCTTGAGGCTGGTCGGAACGGACACCTCCGGGAGTGCTTGATCAGCCGATGGTCGCGCCACTGTGTACCGTTTTGTCATGCCCAAAGGCCGATTCACGCGTGCGGGGGCGAATAGCGACATTGCGCCCGATGCGCGTGCCCGCCGGAATCTGCGCGCGTGCGCCGACCAGCGTCAGGCCCGTGTTGAGGATGTAGGGTGCCTGATCATTGGGCGTATTATCTTCGCCGTCGCCGATCAGCGCGCCATCACCGATACGCGCATACTCATCCACAATGGTGCGTTCGATCACCGCGCCGGGGCCAATCCAGGCGTCACCCATGATAATCGAGTCACGCACCACCGCATCGGAGGAGATAAACACCCCCGGCGACAGCAGTGAGCGTGTCACCTGCCCGTGTATCTGGCAGCCGTCGCTAATCATACTGTTTTCCACCCGGGCAGCGCTGCTGATATCAACACCGGGACGCTGCGCGCTGGTGGTATGGATCACCCAGTCGGGGTCATACAGATCGAGCGCAGGTGTCTCGGCAATCAGCGACATATTCGACTCATAGTAAGCCTGAACGGTACCCACATCGGCCCAGTAGCCGTTGAAGGTATAGGCATGCGCATCAAGCTGGGTAATCAGGCGCGGCAGCAGTTCCCGCCCAAAGTCCGCCTCGGAGCCACCCGCCAGGATCTCCATCAGCACCTGCTTGCGGAAGACATAAATGCCCATCGAGGCCATACTAATACTGGTACGGCGCGGCTTCTCGATAAAGCGCTCCAGCCGGCCATTGGCATCCACCGCGACAATGCCGTAGCGGTGCGCCTCGTGTGGGCTGACGCTATGCACGGCCAGGGTCAGGTCAGACTGCCGATCCTCATGGAAATTGAGCAACGGCCGGTAGTCCATGCGGTAGATATGATCGCCCGCGAGGAGCAGCACCGCGTCGATCGGCATATCGGCGATCATATCAAGATTGTAGCGCACGGCATCGGCGGTCCCGCGCTGCCAGCCGCCGCCTTCGGGCGTGGGTGAGGGATGCAGAATGCGCAACCCGCCCTGTGCCCGGTCAAGATCCCATGGCCGGCCAACCCCCAGGTGGGCATGCAGCGATTGTGGGCGATACTGTGTCAGCACACCAACGTTATAAATCCCCGAGTTGACGCAGTTGGAGAGGGTAAAGTCAATAATCCGGTACTTACCGGCAAACGGTACTGCGGCCTCGGTGCGCTCGGCGGTCAATACATTGAGCGCAGGTGACTCACCACCTGCCAGGATCAGTGCCAGTGTTCGTAGCATAAGAAAACCTATGTAACAGTTAGGGGTTAAGGATTAACGGTTACTGTAAGCTATAACCCCTAACCCCTAACCCCTAACCCGTAACCGTTAACCCCTAACCCTTAAATCGTCTCCCCACTGGGCACATCACCCGGTGGGAAATCCTCCGTATCGCAGTCAGCGTTGATCAACACATTGCGCCCAATGCGGATGCCGGGTGGAATATGCGCGCTCTTGCCCCCCACCGTAATCCCGGCAGCCAGCTTATCGGGCTGCGTTTTGTTCGGTGTGTCGAAGTCGTCGCCGCATCCCAGGATCGTCCCCGCGCCAACCACCACCTGTTTATCGACGACAACGTGGTCAAGCACCGCGCCCGGGCCGATCCAGGTATCGTTCATCACGACGCTATCACGCACAAGCGCTCCCGGCGAGACATATACCCCCGGCGAGAGCACCGAGTTCTCGACCGTGCCCCGGATCACACAACCGTTGCATGTCATGGCGCGGTCAATTTTGGCCTGGGGACCGACCTTGACCGGTGGACGCTCCTCACTGCGGGTAAAGATGATCCAGTTGGGATCGAAGAGATCAAAGCCACTGCCCGGGTTGAGCAGTTCCAGGCTGGTCTCCCAGTAGGCCTGCACTGTTCCGACATCGACCCAGTAGCCATCAAAGCGATAGGCATAGACCCGGTCACGCGGGATCATTGCGGGAATAACATGCTTGCCGAAGTCGATGCGGGGTTCTTCCTCGCTGCCCTCTTCCAGGCGCTGGATCAGCATCTCGGCATTAAAGACATACACGCCCATGTTGGCAAGCGTACCTTTGTCGCGGGCCTTGGGCTTTTCGCTAAACTCAACAATCCGGCTCGACTCATCCGTCGTCATAATCCCGAAGCGGTCGGTCTGCTCAACCGGCACATCGCGGACGGCTACCGTTACATCGGCACGGTACTGCTGGTGCGCCTCAATCATGCGGGTGTAGTCCATCTTATAGATATGGTCGCCTGAGAGCACCACAACAATATCGGCGCGATGTTCGCGGATGTAGTTCAGGTTCTGGTAGATTGCATCGGAGGTACCGCGATACCAGTCTCCGATATCGCGCCCGATGTATGGTTGGAGTAGGCGCACGCCACCACGCGCCCGATCCAGATCCCATGGTTTTCCAATACCGATATGTTCATTGAGCGAGTGGGGCCGGTACTGGGTGAGCACAGCAACATCAAAAATACCGGAATTGACGCAATTCGAGAGTGTGTAATCGATAATGCGGTACTTGCCCGCAAAGGGCACAGAGGGTTTAGCGCGCTTCTCGGACAGGACACTGAGACGCGTACCTTCACCTCCAGCCATAATCATCGCGATAACTCGCATAACACCACCGCTGGCTTCACAACTTTATTTCAACTTTCGCAGGCTGCCCTTTGATTGTAACCGCAAATGGGTTTATGTGCAAAGTGGGAACGTATCGGGTGCTTTAACCAGCGGCAGGGTAGCGCAGATGACCCGGTTACGTCCGCTGGTTTTGGCCCGGTAGAGCGCTTTATCCGCGGCACCGATCAGGGTTGTGGTTGTGTTGCCATGGGTCGGAAACCCGGCAATCCCCAGCGAAATTGTCACGGTGTCGAGTTGTTGCTGCTCGTGGGTAATGCGCAGTTGCTCAACCCCGACGCGGAGGTGCTCGGCGCGGATCTGCGTATCCTCCAGGGTCGCCTCGGGCAGGATGAGCATAAACTCCTCGCCTCCATAGCGGCAGGCAATATCTTCACTGCGAATATGTTGTTGCAAGAATGCCCCCAGCGCCTGCAGCAGTGCATCACCGCCCTTGTGTCCAAAACGGTCGTTAAACTGCTTAAAGTAATCGACATCCAGCATGATGATGCCAACCGGGCGTTGATGCCGTGCTGCATGCTGTAACTCGCGTTGCAAGGTTTCATCCAGATAGCGCCGGTTGAAGAGCCCGGTCAGCGCATCACGGATGGCCTGGTTTTGCAGATGTTCGCGCAACTGCAGATTGGCAATCGCCAGCGCCAGATAGTCGGCCACGGTTACTGTCAGCCGCTCGGCCCGCCGACGCGCTGTGAGTGAAGGTAGCTCCGTCTCGCTGAGGCGCAGCACGCCGAGCGGCTCACCATGGGCCACCAGGGGCACACAGAGCGACGGGATAGCGCTATCGGCCATGCGGCAGCAGATGTCGGTAGCGCCAGGGTCGCTGGTATGCAGCGGTCCCTGCATCAGTGTCCGGCAGATCGCGCCGGTAAAGCCCGGCGGCCAGCGTTGGGGTGGCCCCCATGCGGCTGCCAGTTCAAGATAGGTACGCGTGGCGTCAACAATATACAAAGCCCCGGCTCGGTTGGGAAACAGCCGGCTGATCACCGGGATGATTGCCTGGTATGCATCAGTGATGGTCTGGCAGGTCTGCAACACATCGCTGAGTTCATTCAGCAGCGTCATATCGCGGTTGCGCTGCTTGAGCTTTCCGACCCAGACCTGCGATTGGGCATGGGCCAGTTGCAGTGCCTGCTCCGCCTGTTTGCGCTCGGTAATATCGGCGATAATCCCGATCACGCTTTCCAGGTTGCCCTGTGCATTCACCAGGATGCGGGTGGAGAGATCGCCCCAGAAGAGGTTGCCATCCTTGTGCCGGAAACGCTGCTCCAGGCGAAATCCCTCTACCTCGCCCCGCAGCAGCGCCTGCATGGCCGCCTGGTTGGTTGCACTATCCTCGGAACTGACCAGATCGAGCCAGCGTTTCTGGTAGACCTCGTAGCGGGTCATGCCCAGCATTTCGAGCCAGCGACCATTCACCTCGATGAAGTGGCCCTCCCGATCAAGCAAGACGATGCCGACGGCGGCATTATCGAGGATGGCCTGGAGGCGATCCTGGCTCTCCCGAATAGCGGCCTGGGTACGTTTGAACTTTGTGATGTCGCGGGTGATCCCGCCGAGGAGCAGCCCGGTGTTGGTCTGAATCGGAAAGATGCGGGTAGAAACTGTCCGGCGAGTGCCGTCAGGTAACTGTGTTTCGCTTTCAATGGGCTGCTGGTGGATGGGATTGCCCTGGCCGGCGTTGTAGAGCATGGTCAGCACCGCAGCTTTGATCCGCTCATGCATGGCCGGGGTGCGATACTCTTCCGGAGTCAACCGGAACAGCACATCCCACTTGGGTTGCCCCAGGGTTTCGGTGCGGCTCAACCCGAAAATTTGCTCGGCCCCCTCGTTCCAGGCAGTAACGCTTCCCTGCGCACCTACCAGCAGCAGCGCATCCTGCGACTGTTCAAAAAACCCGCGGAAGGTCTCCTCACTGGTCTGCAGCGCATCTTCCATCCGTTTGCGTTCGGTGACATCGGTGATTACGCCGATGTAGTGCGTGAGCCGGCCCGTCGGCTCGTACAACGGTGTGATGGCAAGTTCATTCCAGAAGGGCGTGCCGTCCTTGCGGTAGTTCAGCAGGACTATCTGGCAGCCCTGCCCGGCCGCCACCGCGTCCCGAATCGCTGCGACATCGGCCGGGTCGGTGTCCGGTCCCTGGAGAAAGCGGCAGTTGTAGCCCAGGGTCTCGGCGGGCGTATAGCCGGTCATCCGTTCAAATGCGGCGTTACAGTAGATAATCGGCATATCCGGCTGGTTAACATCGGTGATCAGGATGCCGCTTGTCACCGTTGCCAATGCCCGCTCCCAGACGCGTAGCACGGCTTCGGCCTGGCTGGAGCGGGTCAACACATGCGAAACATCGAGTCGTTCGGTATCGGCCAGCGCCCAGAGGGGATCGCGCTCCTGGCGTAGTTCCGCGCACATACGTCGGCAGGTGTCCAGGCGTTGCTCAAGTTCCTTCACCCGCTGCTGCAAGAGGGCAATAATGGTCTGGCATGGCGTGGTGCCATCGGGTTGGTACTGCAACACCGGGGTTCCCTGACCGCCTGTTCCGTCTGTTCCGTCTGTTCCGTCTGTTCCGTCTGTTCTGCTGCGATCAGGGGTGGGTGGGTTCACCGGGAAGGTGGTTGTCAACAGCGTCTCCGCAGTTGTGGGATCAACCGGCCGCGAGAAGAAGTAGCCCTGTCCGTATTCGCAATGTAACTCCTGCAGGTAATGCAATTGCGCCGCAGTTTCGATGCCTTCTGCAATCGTCTCCTTCCGGAGCGTGTGGCTCAACATCACAATACTCTGCGTAATGGCGGCACTCTCGTCATTAACTTTCAGGGTGCTGACGAACGAGCGGTCAATCTTGAGGATCTGGATCGGGAAGCGGTGTAGATAGCGCAGCGAGGAGTAGCCGGTTCCGAAATCATCAATGCACAACTGGACGCCCAGGTCACGCAGCCGCACCAGCTTCATAATGGTCGTTTCGACATGATCCATCATCACATTTTCGGTAATCTCGATCTTCAGGCCGGCGGGAGCAAGGCCGGTTTCCTGCAAGATGCGGTGGATCTGTTCCACGATATCGTCACGCATAAAGGCTTTGCTGGAGAGGTTCACGCTAATCGTTAGCGACTGTGCGGAGGCGACCTGTTCCTGCCAGTGGCGCATCTGCCGGCATGCTGCGCGTAGCACCCACCAGCCCAGCGGGATGATCAGCCCGGTCTCCTCGGCAATCGGGATAAAATCACCCGGCGCGATGAGCCCGCGCAGTGGATGTTGCCAGCGCACCAGCGCTTCAAATCCGGCCACCTGCCCGGTAGAGAGCGAGACGATGGGTTGGTAGTGGAGCCGCAACTGCTCATGCTCAATTGCATGGCGCAGGGCATTCTCGGTATCCAGGCGTTGCACCACGGACGAGTGCATGGTTGTGTCGAAGACGGCGTAGTGCCCCGGTCCCAGCGCTTTGGCCTGGTACATAGCGGTATCGGCGTCGCGTAGCAGATCTGCCGGGCACTGATGCTCGTCGGCGTTGAGAACGATGCCAATGCTGGCCGAACTGGACAACTCCTGGTTGTTGATATAGACCGGGTGTGCCAGCGCCTGCTGGATGCGATAGACCAGCGTCAGTGCGTCAGCTTCGTCGCGTAGATCTTCCAGCAGAATAACAAACTCATCACCGCCAAAACGGGCAATCGTGTCACTGACCCGCAGACACTCCTGCAACCGGCGAGCCGTGATCGTCAACAGATGATCACCTTCCAGATGCCCCAGGCTGTCATTGACCACTTTGAAGTTGTCCAGATCCAGAAAGAGGACCGCAAAACGGCCGGCCGGGTCACGCTGGGTTCGGCGCAGGGCATGCTCCAGCAGTTCCATGAACAGCGCGCGGTTGGGCAGATCCGTCAGCGCGTCGTGCAGCGCCTGGTGCCGGAGTTGTTCTTCGGCAGCTTTGCGCTCGGTAATATCGCGGATGAAGCTACAGAGATACTCCTGCCCCTTGAACGCCAGATAATTTCCAGTAACTTCCACCGGCAGCACACTCCCATCTTTTCGGTGGATTGCGGTTTCGCAGGTGGCTGAGCCATGCAGCTTAAAATGTTGCCAGAGATGGTTCCAGTCTTCGTCTGCGATGTTTGCGTTGATATCGGTAATGCAACGGCCCAGCAACTCCTCGCGGGGGGCCGCATAGTAGTGACAGGCAACATCATTGACATAGAGATACTGACCATCGGGATCAATCCAGACCACCGCATCGGCGGCGCGGTCCAGGGCAAACTGCGCCAGATGCAACGCTTCCTCGGCCTGCTTGCGTTCGGTGATATCCTGCGCCGCCCCGTAGATCCGCACCACGCGGCCCTTTGCAGCATCCCAGACCGGCTTGCCATAATCGCGCAGCCAGCGTACCGTGCCATTCTGTGTGATAATCCGGAACTCGCTGACATCCGGTTGACCGGACAGTAAGCGCTCGTGGCGTCGCTGGGCGATCGGCCAATCTTCCGGATGGATCAGGCGCTTCCAATGATGATCTGCTTCCATTTGTTCCGGGTTGAAGCCGGTTGTGCGGGTGTAGGCATCTGTTACCCACTCGGTGATAGCAGTACCGTCAGGCATAAACTGTATGGCATAGGCATAGTCGGAGATAAGTTCCGAGACAATGCGGTAGCGGGTTTCACTCTCGCGCAACGCTTCGACCGCGCGCTGACGCTCCTGCATTTCGGTCTTTAATGCCTGATTACTCTGCAATAGCTGCGCGGTACGCTCCTCAACCCGAATTTCCAGTTCAGCATGCGCCTGGCGCAGGGCATTCTCGGCCTGCCGTCGCTCGGTGATATCGTGAATAATCGCGTGCAGCCGGAGTTGTCCCTGGATCTCAATCGGCACCGTGTAGATTTCCACATCACGGATCTCCCCCGAAGCCAGGCGATGCTGGAACTGGAAGTAGAGCCGCTGCTCCTGTTTTGCTCGCTCCAGCTCTGCGAGGATTTCTTCCTCCGGCAGGATGTTCATCCGGACAATATTCATTGTGCGCAAGACGGGCAGGGGGTACCCGTAGAACTCACTTGCGGCGGGGTTGGCATCAACAATTGCGCCGGTCTCAGGCTCGATCAGCAGCTTCACCGCCCGGTTCTTCTCAAACATAGCCCGATAGGTCGCCTCGCGCTGCCGGAGTGTTGCCACGGTCTGCTGGTGCTCGCTGATCTCGGCCTGCAAAGCGCGATTGCTCTGCGCCAGTTCGTCCGTCCGTTGCCGGACCCGCTCCTCAAGTTCGTTATACGTCTGGTGCAGGGCTTCCTCAGCCAGTTTGCGTTGTGTAATGTCTTCGTGCGCAACCACCAGGTAGGAATGATCATCTATGTCAAAACGGGTGATATGCGCAATAAACCAGCG
>CAKZQX010000040.1 GCA_937141995.1 uncultured Chloroflexaceae bacterium
CCGCCCTGCCGGAGGCGAATCCCATCCACTGAATGTACGACCGCGTAACTCCTGTTATTCACACGAGTTACGCGGTTCCCCGCGAACGGAGCTTTGCGCCTGCGGCAGGGCGGAAGATTCTATGCTTGTTCACAACATTTTTCACAAAGTGAAAAATGTTGTGAACAAGATCCATGAAGTACCATGCTGCCGCAGGCGAAGCCTGCCGTTGTGGGAGTACGTGTCCGATTTGTATGCCCACCGCGTAACTTGTGTTATTCAGTGAAGTAACACGAGTTACGCGGTGGACGTATATGTCTGATTTGTATGCCCACCGCGTAACCGGTGTCAATTATATTTAGTACAACTGTCGCATAAATGGAACACAGCTACACACACTGCATTGAATAAATTCTATTGTACCGCAACATGCGTGCCAGGAGTCACGGACGGACAGCTTTCGTCAAAATGACCCATGGCGCCCCGTTCCAGCCACACCCTGGCACAGAACTTGCCGGTAGAAGAGCGCCTATTGGGGGCGATACAATCGGTTCTTCCGCGGCAAGCATCGGGAGCGCGGAACAGCTTCCTGAAAGTTCAGGAAAGGGGAATGGTATGTTTTATCATGTGAAGGAACTGCAGTTCAATGCGCGTGTCTCCGGTCCCGATCCTCGCTTTGCCGGCATGCTGCTGGAGCAGTTTGGCGGCCCGAATGGTGAACTCAAGGCCGCGATGCAATACTTTGTCCAGTCGTTTGCTGCGCGTCAGCCCTACCCCGATAAATACGATTTACTGATGGATATTGCCACGGAAGAGTTCAGTCATCTCGAAATTGTGGGCGCAACCATTACCATGCTCCTCGACGGCATCAATGGCGATCTGAAAAATGCCGCCGAACGAAGCGACCTGATGAAACTCATGGGGGGCAAGGCGGACAAGGAGCAGATGATCCATGAGGCGCTGATTAACCCGCAGTTCCTGGCGCTGTCCGGTGGCGGCCCCCGGCTGACCGACAGCCAGGGCACACCCTGGAGCGGTTCGTATGTGAATGCAAATGGCGATCTAACTGTGGATTTACGTTCAAATATCGCCGCCGAGTCGCGCGCCAAGATTGTCTACGAATACCTGATGCAGTTTACCGATGATCCGCTGGTGAAAGAGTCGCTGAGCTTCCTGATGACCCGCGAGATCGCTCACTTCCAGATGTTCTCGGCAGCCCTGGACACGATTGAGCCCAACTTCCCACCGGGTGTGTTGCAGGGCAATCCGCACTTTACCCACAACTACTTCAACCTGTCGAACGGCACCAGTGCGCGTGGCCCCTGGAACCAGGGTCAGGGACCGTGGGGTGCGGGCGAGAGCTGGGAGTATATCGACGATCCTATTCAGCATGTGATCCAGACCGAGGGAATGACGACGAATCACCCGATCCAGGGAACCAGCCAGACCCCCGAAGAGGTCCAGCAGAAAGACCAGCAGTTGAGCCGGCAGCGCAGCCAGGAGATCAAAGCGGCGGTCGGCAGCGGAGCGAACCAGTGGTCGCAATATCCGCAAACCAGCAGCGGCAGCCCACAGAAGCCGCAGAAGTAGGGGTTATGGGTTAACGGTTATGGGTTAACGGTTATGGGTTAACGGTTATGGGTTAACGGTTACGCGTAATTACGTTGTGGAGACGTGGAATATGCTACACATACCTCCATGCCGGCGAATAGCTCGGCGTACTCTGCGTCTCGGCGGTTTGAGCAGCTTTTGGAGAAGTTATCATGGTACCGAGTTGCACCATCACGGAACCGGCGCAGGTCTGCCGGAATGGAACAGGATCCACACCGACGACGCCCCAGGTTGAAATCGTCTACTACACCGATCCGCTCTGCTCCTGGAGTTGGGCGTTTGAACCGCACTGGCGACGCCTCCGCTATGAGTTTGCCGATCAGATCAGCCGGCGCATGGTGATGGGCGGTCTGATCGCCAACTGGCAGCAGTTTGCCGATCCGCTCAACGATATCAGCCGCCCGGCGCAGATGGGACCGGCCTGGCTTCAGGTTGAGCAAATCAGCGGCATGCCGGTCGCGGCCGGCATCTGGAGCGTGGACCCGCCCGCCTCATCTTACCCGGCCTGCATCGCAGTCAAGGCCGCCGAGCAGCAGGGACAGACAATCGGCGCAATGTACCTGCGACGACTGCGCGAGGCGGTGATGCTGGAGCAGCGCAACATTGCCCGCACCGAGGTCCTGGCGGCGCTGGCGGAGGCGTTGTCCGCGCACCTGGATGTTGCCCGGTTTCAGCATGACCTGAACAGCGCGCCGGTGTTGGAAGCCTTCCGCGAGGATCTGAAGGACGCACGCTACCGCGATATCGGACGCTTCCCCACGCTGATTATGCGGCACACGACCGGACCCGCCGTGATCGTCGTGGGCTACCGGCCCTACCCGGCCCTGCGCGAGGCGCTGGCCCGAATTGCACCAGATCTGGCTCCCCCGCAACTGGTGGGCGACCTTACCGCCTATATTGCCTTCTGGCAGCGCGTCACGGCCGGCGAGATCGCGGTTGCCTATGACCTCGATCTCACCAGCGCTACACGCATGCTGGACGAAGCAGTAGCGCGGGGAATGCTGACCAGGGACGGGCAGCTCTATCGTCCGCAAGTAGCATCGCTTGAACCAGCGCGAGGCGCGTAATGCCTACGCCACCGCTTGCCATCGTCATTGTTACGCGCAACCGCCGGGAGACGCTCCGGCGCACGCTGGAGCAGTTGCATGCGCTGGAAGCCGCGTACCCGATCGTCGTGGTGGACAACGCTTCGACCGATGGAACGG
>CAKZQX010000041.1 GCA_937141995.1 uncultured Chloroflexaceae bacterium
GATTACTACGACCCGCGCGCCGACACCGGTCAGCGCGGCCAGCAGCACAAACCAGAAGACAAAACTGGTCAGCCCGGCCCCGGCCAGTGGCAGGTTGTAACGCCAGGTGCCGCTCTGCGTTTGCAAGGCCGCATAGCCCAGCCCCAGACAGAGACAGGGCAGCAGCAACCAGGTCACTTCGGCCAGGAATAGTGTGCGCGGGCGAGTAACGCCCGATTGCAACGCTGCCGGAAGTGTACGCAGTCGGGAGGACAACGCGTGAGGCGCAGTGCGCCAGAAGTGCCCCGAGAAACGCAGCCGGCGCGACCCTGACCGGCTACGTTTGGGGTGTGCTGTGGATGATGTCCGATTATGTGTGCGCCAGTCGGCATACCGCGCTGCGATTAGCAGACTCGTCGCCAGAAGATAGCTCACAGCAAGCAGCAGCAGGCTGGAGGTAGCGAACGCGGGCAGCAACAGCAGGGTCATCCCAAAGAGCAGCAGCGGATGCAGTTCGCGCAACAGCAGTGTGACCAGAGCAACCAGCAGCGTCAGGAGCGCGAAGAACGCACCCAGACTATCCACCCGAATACGTCCCCACAGGATAGGAAGTTCTAACGGCTGGCTACGCACATGCCAGAGCAGCAGGAGCACCGCGGCGAGGAACAGCAGATAAAGCACATAACCCGTATATCGCAACCCCTGAAACAGTACCGGCAATTGCCTTCGTTTCATACATTCGTTATGCACCAGGCAAAACGCGATAGAAAACAGCTACCGCCGTCTGTCTGATGCCAGCTCCTGCTGCTTATATTTGCAGTGGTCACAGTAGGCCACCCGATACCCGGCAACCGTTGCCCGCCGCAGTGCCCGACCACAGTGGGGACAGGTCAGTTGCAGCACATTCCCCGCCCCGGTAACGACCGGCTGATCGTGGGCATCGGTGGCGTGTGTCTGCTTCGGCACAGCGGTTACAGCCTCGGCGGTGGGCGGATGGGGCACCCTCGCATCAGGTGCCGGGGCCGGTGGATGCCCATTTTGCACGGGTGTCGCCGGTTGTTGCTGCACCGCTTCGATTGGCGATACCGCTCCCTCCGGGTTGAAGCCCCAGATCGTACTCAAACGCTCAACCAGTTGCGCATAGTCGAGCGCCCCCCGTGAACGGCGATCAAACTCATAGATTGTACGCCCGGCGGCGGACGACTCCGAGAGCCGCACATTGACGCGGATCGGCGGCGCAACCAGATGACCATAGGTTGCCTGAAGCTGTTCCAGCAGCGCGGTTGACTGCTTTAGCCGGGGATCAAACATCGTCGGCACAATAATGCGAATCGTGCCGACGCTATTTTTCAAACCGGCAACCTGCTTGAACAGCTTCTCCATGCCCTTCATCGAGAGATGTTCAACCGTCGTCGGGACCATCACATCACTGGCGGCAATCAGCGCATTAACATTGAGTACCGTCATGGAGCCGCCGCAGTCCACAAAGATAAAATCATAGTCACGCTTGATGGGCCGCAGCACCTGTTCCAGCGCACGGCTCCAGTCGGGGCGACGTGCCAGGGTCGGTTGGGCACTGAGGAGCGACTCATCGGCGGCCAGCAAATCCAGGTTAGGCCGGGCCGGGGTGACACAGTCGGATGCACGCGCGCCATCGACCAGCGCCCCGTAGAGCGTCCGACGCGGCAATAGACCCAGCGCCAGGGCCAGATTGCCCTGGGCATCAACATCCACCAGCAGCACCCGGGCTCCCTTGAGCGCCAGACCGGCACCTACATTTACAACCGTCGTTGTCTTCCCGATACCGCCTTTGAGATTTGTGACCGCAACAATTCGTCCCATGCAAGCGCTCCTTACGGGCAGGTGGGAGCCATTATGTCAGTTGAACAGTGTAGTGCAATGCCCGGACGATGTCAAGGAAATTAGCAAAGATTTAACACCTTAATCTCCCAGACTCGTCCCAACACTGCGCGCACTCTCCAGCCAGGGATGATCCAACGGTACATTCTTGCGCTTGCCGACCACCTGTTCCAGCGGCACCGGCTCTGTGCCGTCGCCCCGGGCGGCGACCATCACCCCGTAGGTTCCCTGATCAATCAGAGCGGCGCAGGCCGTCCCCAGTCGGGTTGCCAACAACCGATCCGCCGCCGAGGGTGCGCCCCCGCGCTGCAAATGCCCCAGCATCGTCACGCGTGACTCCAGGCCGGTCAACTCTTTCAACTGACGTGCCAGATACAGAATCCGCCCGGAGCGCTGCTCATCATGCTCCGACAGTTCGGTTTTGGCCTGCTTCTTCTCTTTCTTGTCCTGGGCGTTCTTTTTCTTCTCCTCCGCAGCATGCAGCACTCCTGCATCCCCGGTGGACATAGCACCCTCAGCCACGGCCACAATACTGAAGTGTTTTCCGCCCCGACTGCGCCGCAGGATAGCCTCGGCGACCAGTTCGACATTGTAGGGAATCTCCGGAAGCAGAATGACATCGGCCCCCCCCGCGATACCCGCGCCCAGAGCCAGCCAGCCGGTTTTATGCCCCATGATCTCAACCAAAATAATTCGATGGTGGCTATGCGCAGTGCTATGCAGCCGGTCAATCGCCTCGGTTGCAATACTCAGCGCGGTATCAAAGCCAAAGGTGACATCGGTCATTACCACATCGTTGTCAATCGTCTTGGGCAGCGTAATGATGTTCAGATCATGCTGCATCAAGCGGTAGGCATTCTTCTGCGTGCCGCCGCCACCCAGGCAGACCAGCACATCAAGATGGTGCTTGCGATAGTTATCAATGATCAAGTCGGTCATGTCGAGGGTATCACCGC
>CAKZQX010000042.1 GCA_937141995.1 uncultured Chloroflexaceae bacterium
CGCTGAATAACCCGCCACCTTCGGCGGCAAGTGGTACGGAGGCGCAACCGGAACCGGCTGCCGGTGGGGATATACAGGCACAGCAGGCGGAACAGGCGCAGCTTATGAACAGCTTCGAAGATCAGATTACCGAAGCACGGATGGTTGCGCAGCAGGTGCCGGATAATGTCAATGCCTGGATCAATCTGGGTAATATTCTCTACGACAGCGTGCAGATTGTGCGGGAGCAAATGCCGGGGAGCGATCTCTATCAGGAGCGGTTGCCCCGCTGGATCGAAGCCGGTGAAGCCTACCGTTCTGCGCTGGAACTTGAACCGGATAATGTCGTGGTTCGCGCGGATCTGGCCGCCAGCCTGTGTAAGTATGGCGAAGGCGTAAATGACGCGGCTTATGTTGAGGAGGGACTGGCGGAAGCCCAGCGCGCAGTAGCGCAGGATGCTGCGAATCCACGGGCATTGCTTAACCTGGGTGTGTGTCTGGCGAATACTGACCCGCCGCAGACAGAAGCGGCCCTGGAACAGTGGTATGCCGTACTGGATCTGCCCACTGCCGCGCAGGGTGAACTCTTCGAGGCGCAGCAACTGATCGAGCAGTATGGCTCAGACGCGGCGAATTCCTGAAGGGTTTCTGCGGAAAATCTGCTCTTCCGCCTTACTGGTTTTACAGTCTGTCGGCAATAGTAACATTTTATCATGTTTTGACCAGTTCAGGTCGAAACTATGTTAAAATAGGGATTGTGTTCGTTTATACTTATGAGTACTTACTATACGCGCTTAGAGGTTGATGAGAACGCCAGTCAGGCAGAGATAGACGCAGCCTATGCGCAGCAGCGTGAACGCTACAGTCCGGAACGGGTAGCGCATATGGGTGATGATATGCTGCATGTGGCGCGTGAACGTACGGCTGAACTTGAGCAGATCCACCATGTTTTGTCCGATCCACAACGCCGGCGGCAGTATGATGTCAGTATCGGAATCGCTGTGCCGGAGCAGTCGCCGGAGTCGGCCCAGGGCCGGCGCTCACTTAGTTCGCGTGAGTTGCTGTATATTGCCGCTGGTGTGGTCGTTGCCCTGGTTGTGATTGGTATAACCTGGGTATTAACCGGGCGTGAGCAACCGGATCAGGTGGCGGGTATGGATGTTGTAGTCGCCGAGGTGGATCGTCCCGCTCCCGATTTTACCCTGCCAACCCTCGACGGCACCGATATTCAATTGGTAGATTATCGTGGTCAAGTTGTTCTGTTGAACTTCTGGGGTACCTGGTGTGAGCCATGTCGCCGAGAAATGCCGGCGTTGCAGGCATCCTATGAACAACTCCGCGATGAGGGTTTTACCATCATTGGTATAAATCTGGCCGATAATGAAATCGCGCAGGGGCGTACCGAGGAGGATATTCGGGAGTTTTCTCAGCAGTATGGTATTACCTACCCGGTTGCGCTCGATATGGAAGGTGACGTATCAACCGCGTACCGTCTATTTCCTCTGCCGACAAGTTATTTCGTTGACGCGCAGGGCCGTATCCGCTATATCCGTGTAGGCGAATTGACCCTGGAAGATGTTACGACAATTTTCGCCAGGTTGCAGCAGGAATCAACAGCACTGCGCCAGTAGAGTAGCAGCGTGAGGATCGCATGGAGCAGCGTACCATCCTGGTTGTAGATGATGATCAAGGGCTGCGGGAATTGATCCGTATTAGCCTGGAACATGAAGGGTATACCGTTATCCAGGCTGCCAATGGCCTGGAGTGCGTCTCGGCTGTGCGTGAGCAGCAGCCGGATCTGGTTCTGCTTGACGTTATGATGCCGGAGATGGACGGGTTAGAAGCATGTAGTCGGCTCCGCGAGTTTTCGCGGGTTCCCGTTCTGATATTGACGGCAAGAGTGCAGAGTGCCGATATTGTCACCGGCCTGGACAAAGGCGCGGATGATTATCTGGTCAAGCCCTTCAACATGGATGAGTTGTCGGCACGGATTCGGGCGCTGTTGCGGCGCGTGCCCATTGCGTACCGCCCCATCGTTGCCGGGAATGGTGAGATCCAGATTGACCAGCAGAAGCGTGAGGTGTCGGTGCGCGGCGAACTGGTCGATCTGACTCCGACGGAGTATCAACTCTTGATGATCCTGGCAGAAAATGCCGGTAAGGTTGTTGAGCATGAGCAGTTGCTGCGCGCTGTGTGGGGGCAGGAATTCACCAAAGACAATGACTATCTCAAGGTGTATATCTGGCATCTGCGGCGCAAACTTGAGCAAGATCCCCGCAACCCCAAGTTGCTCTTGACCGAGTGGGGCGTAGGATATCGTCTGGTGCCGTCCACTTCATAGACGTTCTATCGCAGAAAAAAGGACGACGTATGCAAGCCATTT
The DNA here is from genome assembly GCA_937141995.1 of uncultured Chloroflexaceae bacterium. Taxonomy (GTDB): domain Bacteria; phylum Chloroflexota; class Chloroflexia; order Chloroflexales; family Chloroflexaceae; genus CAKZQX01. Next base: position 2,363 of record CAKZQX010000042.1, read on the forward strand.
GAAGTATTGGGATTGGATCGGCGTTTAAGGTTGATCTGTTACATATGCGTTGATGTGGGTAATTATTGGTGGTTTGTTTCTGCTCTTGCAACTTCTGATAGGTGGGATAACCGGTTTAGGGGCCGGTGGTCGTGAAGGTGCGCAGGGTTTTGGTATGGTTGCCGGGTTGGGTATAGTTGGCTATATCATCGGTATCATTGTCTATGCTATGCTTGGCGGGATTTTTAGTGCGCTTGCTACATTTATCTATAATATCGTAGCCGGCATGGTTGGCGGTATTAAAATTAACCTTGAGTAGTCCTGTTGCCGGTTGTATCCGGCAACAGGATTGACAGCGTACGTTGTGCGTGCTATACTGCAAGCCAGCGTGCGGGAGTGGCGCAATGGTAGCGCACCTGCTTCCCAAGCAGGTGGCTGCGGGTTCGAGTCCCGTCTCCCGCTCCAGTATCAGGCTCCGTAGCTCTTGCTATGGAGCCTTTTGGTTTCCCTCAGTGTTATAATGTTATATACGTGCGTCCGGCAAGACAACTTTACAATTCTCAAACATTAGAATTTGATAAATACCGCGAAGATCTCCTGTCGGCTGCGTTCCGGGCCGGATTATTCTACCGTGTAACGTAGCGGTATTCCGGCATCAGGTGATGAAACGCATTGCTCATGTAGCGCTTGACGCCGATTGCTCCTCACACTATAATTGCTCCCGCCCAGTTCTCCAGACTGGATATGTGCGGGTTTTCAAACAGACACATGTAGAGTAGTAGTTGAACGCCTCTCCGCGCTAGCAAGGCAAGTAGTTCCTGGTGTTGCGACCAACGATAGAAGATAGTAAACACCGACAACCGATTGTTGCCGTTTGTGGTGCCGGTATGTGTGATGCAGTAACGGCGGCGCTGGCTGGGGAAGTCGGACGTCGTATT
>CAKZQX010000043.1 GCA_937141995.1 uncultured Chloroflexaceae bacterium
GCAGGTTCCCGCCGTGGTGTCGGCCGGAATGGATACGGTGGCCGTGCGGATGCCCGGGCATCCGGTGGCAGTCGCACTGCTGCGGGCGGCAAATGTGCCGGTTGCCGCGCCGAGTGCGAACCTGTTTGCGCGGCCCAGTCCCACAACGGCGCGGCATGTGCTGGAAGATCTCCAGGGACGAATTGACCTGGTGATCGACAGTGGCCCGACAATGATTGGGTTAGAATCAACAGTGGTGGATGTGACGCGCACCCCGCCTGCCGTGCTGCGTCCGGGTGGGGTGCCGATTGAGGTGCTACGCGAGATTATTCCGGATCTGCAGTTTGAACCACGGCATCTCTCGCTGGAGGCGGCAGTGACGACCGCCGGATCGCCGGGGATGCTGGCTCGCCACTACTCACCGCATGCGGAACTGCTCCTGTTTACGGGGCCGCTTGCGCCGGTGCTGGTCGCTATGCGGACGCTGGCGCGGGAGCGGGCGGTAACGCAATCGGTCGGGATACTCGTACCGGACGAAGAACGGGCCTGCTTTGATGACATAGCCGCGCAGATTGTGTCGCTGGGTTCGCGTGATGATCTGGCGCAGATCGGACGCAACCTGTTCGCCGGTATTCGCGCGCTGGATCAACTGGGGGTGGCGGTGATTCTGGTGCGTGGGTTTGAACGCACCGGGTTGGGCGTGGCGATCTGGGATCGTCTGTTTCGCGCAACCGAGGGTCGCATGATTACGGTCGAGGAAACGTAATCCTTGCGGAGCAGGCTGGACAAAAGCGGTGCAGTTCACCCATATAGCACAGCGAACAAAGGAACACAGAACAAAGCGCACCTGATGCATGGCTATCGCCCATGGTGTTTGTTCTGTGTTCGCTATGTGCCTGGTTTCTTCATATGATGGTATGGGTAAACGACACTAGCCCCAATACCTTTCAAATAACCGGGCTTAGGTGATTCCTTCCCTGGAAGAGGATACCGCCTCCGGCAGGGTGGAAGAAATCATTCTTTTTTCACAAAAACTTTTCACTTTGTGAAAAGTTTTTGTGAAAAAAGGTAAAAACGTACCATGCTGCCGCAGGCGGAACTGTTCTGTATCGGAACAACCACCCGGTTTGCCATGCTACTGCGCAGGTTCTACTATTTGAAAGGTATTGGCACTAACCGATATCACTCTGGCGGCGGGACTCAGGCGGCTTCACGAAAGTATTGCCCGCTCATCAACTCAAACACAAGCTGATCAAGCGTCACCTCGGCTTCCTGATAGGTCCGCGCGAACCCGACCAGTTCGTCATCAAGATACATTGCGAAATCATGTGTCTCAGGATCGTAGATGATTTCTTTACGATACATATGCTTTGACCTTTCCGGTAGTGTGCGCCTGTCTGGTATACACCTTTATCTGTAAGTAGTATAGCACGAGTGTTCTATTTTTGCAAGGGCGTTGACAGACGATTCGCGGCGGCGTATCATGCCCGGCAGACTGTGCGCCGGTGCTGTGCCGCATGCCATGGTAATGTTATGGTACGCCTGGGTGGTGATAATGAAGCCGGCCAGGGTGCAGAAACGCATCTGACATGCTGACATTCGGTAGTAGTGCTGTCTGCAGTTGCGGCATGGATGAGCATTGTGCCTCGTCCTCAGTCTGATATCCTCGCCTCTCACCGTCAGGTTGCGCGTCCGGCGCGACAACCATAATCTGGAGCAGATCAAGGAGTAACAAGTGCGTAGCTGGAAGTTCTGGATCGGTCTGCTTGTGAGTATTGTCTTCCTGACCGTAGCCCTGCGTGGGCTAGATCTGGAACACTTCCGGCAGACACTACGTGGTGCCAACTACTGGTGGATCATTCCCAGCGTCGGGGTCTATTTTGTCGCAACCTGGTTGCGGACCTGGCGCTGGCGGTACATGCTCAATCATATCAAGCGCATTCCGGTGATCCGCCTGTTTCCGGTCGTGGTCATCGGCTACATGGGCAATAATGTCTACCCGGCCCGTGCGGGTGAAGTCCTGCGCAGTTATGTGCTGCGGCGAAAAGAAAATATCCCCATCAGCGTTTCGCTGACGACGGTGCTGCTTGAGCGTCTCTTCGATGGCCTGGTGATGTTGATGTTTATCCTCGCCACATTGCCGTTTGCACCGCTGCCGGCGATCTATCGTACGCTGGTGATCATCATGAGTGCCATGTTTGGCGTGGCGCTGGTGGTGTTCCTGTTTGTTGCCGCGCGACCGGCACGCTTCGGGTGGCTCTACACCTGGCTGGTCGATCACCTGGTCCCCCGGATGTTGCGGCCCCATGTGCGTGGTCTGTTTGACCGCTTTGTAGAAGGGCTCCAGGCATTGCGCAGCCCCCGTGATGTGGTGTTGATCTTCATCTGTTCGGCCCTGACCTGGCTGGTTGAGGCGGCCTCCTACTGGCTGGTGCTGCAGGCGTTCCCGTTCAGCGTTTCGCTGGCGGTCATTCTGCTGCTGACGGCGGTGATTAATCTCTTTACCACCATTCCCTCGACACCGGGGCATGTCGGGACATTTGACGCGCCCGGCATTGCTATTCTGATGCAGTTTGGCTTTGCGCGCGCCATGGCTGCCGGCTTTATGCTGGTGTTGCATGTAACGCTCTGGCTGCCGATTACGCTGCTGGGGGCGTTCTATATGCTGCGCGAGAGCGTTTCCTGGAGCGATATCGAGCGGGCCGCTCAGATCAAAGAATCCGCCGATCCGCTCTCCGCACAATCGCCGGACGCCGGCTCAACGGCGCAGACACGCCCGGCAGAACTGGACTCGGACGATGTTGCCAGAGGAGTACCCTCGTGAAGATAAGCATTATTGGCGCAGGTATGGCCGGACTCGCCGCCGCGTATGACCTGGCCCGCGCCGGGCAC
>CAKZQX010000044.1 GCA_937141995.1 uncultured Chloroflexaceae bacterium
TTTCACGATCTCGCTGGCAAGTGGGGCCACCCGCCCCGCCGCCGTATACGCTGGTTTTTACGCATATCGTCGATCTGAGTCATGTGATTCGGGGCGATATGCCGCATCTGCCGGGTGTCCCGCTGACGCAACTGACGCAGGCAACCGATGGACGCACTGTCCGACTTGAGCGCCTGAGTATGCGCAGCGGTACAAATTTCAGCATACTCCCGGCAGCTCGTGCAACGCCGTTGACCCTGGATCAGCTTACGCCGTACGATGTTGTGGCACCGGCCGTTGTGCTGGATATACGTGACCAGGCTCAGGATAACGCCGGGTATCAGATGGACCGGAGTACGCTGCTCGCCTGGGAACAGCAGTACGGGCGTATACCGGCCGGGGCGATGGTGTTGATTGCCACCGGATGGGATATGCGCTGGGGCAGTGCGGAGGAGTACCTGAATCTGACGGACGATCAGGTGATGCAAGTACCGGCAATCGGTGCTGACGCCGCCGCGCTGTTGCAACGGCGTCAGGTGCGCGGGGTGGGGCTTGATGCCCCCGTTGGATCAGCTACAGCCGCTGCCCTGATGCAGCAACCGGGCGTAACACGCTGGTTTGTCCTGGAGAATCTGACAAATGTTGAGCAGGTGCCCCCGACGGGTGCAACCCTGGTAATCGGTCTGATCAAAGTCCAGGGGAGTAGCGCCAGTCCGGCGCGGGTATTGACGCTGGTTCCATGAAGCGACAACACTTCCGGCGAAAATGGTATCGTGTGCGCCAGTTGCTGGCAGCGCTGCTCGCCCGGGTTCACCCGGAGGAGCAGGTGCTGGTGCGGCAGGTGTTGACACCGGGTGAGCAGCGCCTCTTTGGGGGGATGCCCCGGTATGACCAGCGCCACTGCCTGGATGTCTACTATACGCTCTACAATGCCGGCTATCACGATCCGCTGCTGCTGCGCGCAGCACTGATCCATGACTGCGGCAAAGTAGACGACGACGGACGGGGGATACCACTGCTCTGGTATGGGCTTATCACGCTGCTGAAGAAGTACACACCGCCGTTGTATGCAGTACTGGCGATTCGCGGGGGCGGGATGTTACGCCCGGTGCAAATCTATGCCGACCATGCCTGGCGCGGAGCACGCATGGCTACGGCGGCGGGCAGTCCGCCCGAGATTATTGTAACGCTGCGCCACTATCATGATAGCGCGCCGGTAGACCGGGCGGCCCTGTTGCAGTGGGCCGATGAGCAACATTAGATGCAGGCTATGGCATACACCATTACCCTACCCGTATTTGAAGGACCGCTTGACCTTCTGCTACAATTGATTGAGCGTGAGAAGCTGAACATCACCGAGATTGCGCTGGCCCAGATTGCCGATCAGTATCTGGGGCATGTGCGGGCCATGGATGCGCCCGACCCACGCTCGCTGGCCGAGTTTGTGGCGATGGCGGCCCGGTTGTTGCTGATCAAGTCGCGCGCGCTGCTGCCGGCACCCACCCGGTCAACGGCAGATGATGCCGGTGCAGCCGTTGACGATGCCGAGGAACTGGCACGCCAACTGCAGGAGTATCAACGCTACAAGCAGATTGCGCTGCTGCTCCGTACATGGCAAGAGCAGGGGCGGCAGACCTTCCTGCGGACGGCGGCGCTGCCGGAGACAGTTCCCCTGCCGGATGGCCCGGCCGACCTGGAGCATACGCCGGCCGAACTGATCGCGGCACTGGAGCGGCGGGTGCAACTGATGCTGCCGCTGGATACACCGATACCGGTTGCGGTGACGCCGCGCCTGACCGTCCGGATGGTGGTCAGCGATATTCGGGCACGCCTGGTAGACCGGCCCTGGTTTCAGTTTGACGATCTGCTGGTCCAATCCAGCACCCGGCAGGAGCTTACCGTCACCTTCTGGGCCGTGCTGGAACTCTGGAAACGCCAGATTATCGTGATTGAGCAGGAGACGCTCTTCGGCGCAATTGGGATTGGTCGCGGTACAGCGCTGAACGAGAGCGGAGCGCGTGTTGAAATCAGTGATGATTAAACAACAGGACGTACGCGGTCACTGACCTGCCAGAGCATTTCGCCTCCGGCAGGGCGGAAGTTTCCATGCTTTTCCACAAACATTTGCACTCTGTGCAAATGTTTGTGGAAAAGCAAAAAGCGTCCCATGCTGCCGCAGGCGAATCGGGCCGTTCATGCAGGCAAATGCCTGATGTGCATGTCCACCGCGTAAGTCGTGTCAATAACAGAAGTTACGCGGTTGTCCATCCGGCGGTTGAGATGCGCCTCCGGCAGGGTGCGAAACATTTGCACTGTGTGCAAATGTTTCGCACAAAAAGTAAAACGGCACTATGCAGACGGAGGCGCATCGGGTCGTTCTTCCAGGCGAACGCATGGCACAGAATCGACCACGTAACGCACGTAAATAATAAGAACCTGTCTGAAAAGGGTTTGTTATGGGAATACGGCCCCGGCAGCAGGAGTCCCGGCTTCAGCCGGTGTGCGGCCGAAACCGGCTGAAGCCGGGACTCCTGGGGCGCTATCCGGTGTATCAAGGCAACCAGCATGCCGTGTGACCAACGCGACCCCCTTTTCAAACAGTCTCTAAGATACGCAAACAATAAGATAAATCTACTTGAGACTGAGACATAGCTATGAGTCATTCTGAATCGCGCAATCCGGTGTCGCCCCTACCGACCGACCTGGCGCGCAACCTGCCGCTGGGAGATCTGCTGGCGCTGGGACCATATTTGCATGCCGATATTACGCCGGAAGAACTGCTGCGCGAACTGGCCGAGACGCTGCATCGCGTGGTGCCCAGCCCGATGGTGTATGTCCGACTACGCCACCCGGATACCGATGTGCTCGAAGCGGCCGCCTGCGTGGGCGTGCCCGACGAGTTGCAGGAGTATCTGAAGAAGACGCCGGTTGCGCCCACCTTCTACCAATCGCTCTTGCAGCCGCAGTTTCGCGTGGGCGATTCTTTCTTGATCCCCGCCGGCCAGAATATTCCCTATGAGCCGGATATCGCCCAGTATACGACCGGCTCCGATGCCACCAAACAACCCTGGTACCAGTCGGATATGCTGCTAGTGCCGTTGCGCAGTCGCGGCGACCGGCTACTGGGAGTAATCTATATCGTAATCGCCGAAGTGCAGGCATTCACATTCGTCAATATTCAGGTGCTGGAGGCCTTTGTGCGGCAAGCAGCCCTGGCGTTGGAAAATGTGCGCCTGGCCGACCGGGGGGCGCGCCTGCTGGCAAAAGAGCAATTGCTGGCACAACTGGGGCGCGATGTCAGCTCAACGCTGGAACTTGACATTATTCTTGAGCGCGCCATCACCCGGCTGGAACTGGCATTCAACAGCG
>CAKZQX010000045.1 GCA_937141995.1 uncultured Chloroflexaceae bacterium
ATCTGGTGGAAATAGGCTCTCATCAAGATGAACAAAGATGTTAAATTTTGTTTTGTACCAGAGACCTAGTTGCTTACAAAGCTTTTTTCCAACTTTTGCATACTGTAAATTAACCTCAGCGGTTGAACTAAATCCAACGAGAGAGGCAAGTTCGGAAGGTGTAACAGTGTGACGAACAGCACGATAATGCTGCTCTAACATTCGATACTGCTTCTTGGAAAGTTGTTGGCGGATAGCTAAAAAAGCTCGTTCATAATCCGCTGGCGTGAGTTTGTCAAGTTCGTCGAGCGCGTTGTATCCTGTTTCGTAGGATAGCGAGGTTGCAGGTTGTGATAATTCGTTTTGTGGGTTTGTTATGTCTTTTCTGGCAAAACCTGGTTCTCCAGAGTCAATTGGAACAGGAACAGGAGTAGTTACAGATGCAACAATATCTTGAGATACTGCTTCGTTTTCTTGAAGAGGAACTGCTGTCTTTTTTTGTGTAGCAGGTTTTGTACGGCTAGTATTGGTATTTGCACTGCTACTCTCCAAATTGTGTTCTTTTAAAATCTGAGCTATTTCATGGCTAGACATTGACGAGTGGATAACCTGCAAATGACTTTTAAATAAATTTTTTCGAACGGACGCCTGACACTTAGGACATCGAATAAGGTTTCCACTTATAGTATGAAATTTCCGCATATGGATTTCTAACCGGTCTTCTGGAACATTTTTGCCGCAAAACGCACAAGTCTTAGTCTTTTTTATGTTTAATTTTTTGGATCTTATCGCATGGAATTTTTGCACATGTTGTACTAACTGGTTTTCTGGAAGACTTTTACCACAGACTGAACATGTCTTCCTCTCCGCTACTTGGCCTGATAACTTATCATGCACTTTCCGTATATGGCGTTCTAGTCGGGTTTTCCGAACAATCACACCACAAACCGGGCATGTTGTCACTTCCATAACACACCGTTCGCCTGGCTATCAAAGTGGCTTTAACGAAGCTCCGTCAATGGCGCAGGGATATCTGCTTCAACCCCTTTGCGGTGGTTAACCGCTGTTGAAGCGTTGGCAAACACATAACGTAACTTTACCACGGCTATCGGAAGGCGTACATAGGCGCTTGGTCCCGCCACAACATAGGAACGGGTGTCTCTATCGGTATGATTTATATGCGATTTTTCTTGTGATGGAAGTGGTGATATTGCAACCCGACGAACGAAAGACCTGTATGGTACGCATCCGCTACATACCTGTCATTGAACAAAGTTTGCTATGACAAGAGTGGTAGCTCATGCGGGACTTTGTAGGGGTGGGGCAGAGAAGTTCTCGTGGAGGTGTTCCGGGCCGTCGTTGCCTTGTCACTGCGCTGTTCGACATGCAGGTATGGGATACGCCACCCATCTTTGAAGCAGACGTGGGCATACGGATTACCGCCGGGATGTGACGTATATTTCTGCAATTGTAGAGGCGCAAAATGTTTCGCCCCGACCAGCCAGGCGCAAAATGTTTCGCCCCGACCAGCCGGGCGCACGCTGTTTCGCTCTGACCGGCGCATCATGACCCGGTGCAGAATATAGGTCACACCTCCCACCACCGCCTGTCATCCCATATTCACCCGGAATGTGCTATACTACTTGCCAACACGAAAACCCACTCGGCCCTGCCAGGCATAGGAGTGGGTCTCGTTGATTGGTATTCTTTTTATGCGGTGCGCCTCTATTGTAGCATCCTTGCGTTCCTCTGGCAAGGTCACGGCTACAGCGGGCGCGCGACGCGATGACGATCCCGCCAGATATCGATGCAACCAGATACTCACAACCCTTCAGCAGCGGCTTCCCATCCGAGTGAAGCGAAAACCCGCAAAGAACTGATTGACCCGGCCCTCGTTCAGGCCGGGTGGAACCTACACGATCCGCAGCAGGTGCGCTTTGAAATCCCCGTAGACGACGTTGACCCGGCAGCCTGGCAGGTGCTCAGGAAGAAGCTGGCGGAAACGCGCGCTACCTGGCAGATCACCGCCGCTGACCTGCCCGCCGGCGTCTGTGATTATGCGCTCTATCGGCCCAATGGCGAGATTATTGCGATTGTCGAGGCCAAGAAGACCAGCGTCGATCCGCGTCTGGCGCAGGCGCAGGCGGAGTTCTATGTCAGGGAGATTGAGCAGCGCCAGAGTTTTCGCCCATTTGTCTTCCTGGCGAACGGCCAGGAGATCTATTTCTGGGATGTCGGGCAGGCGAATACGCGGCTCGTGGCGGGCTTTTTCTCCCCGGCGGATCTGGATAATCTGCTGTTTCTGCGCCAGCATCAGCAACCGCTGCATACCGCCCCGATTAACACCGCGATTGTGGATCGCAGCTACCAGCACGAGGCTATCCGGCGCGTGGGTGAAGCCTTTGCGCAGGGCAAGCGCAAGGCGCTGCTGGTGATGGCGACCGGCACCGGCAAGACGCGCACCGTGATGGCGCTGGTGGATATCTTTCTGCGCACGAACCAGGCCCGGCGGGT
>CAKZQX010000046.1 GCA_937141995.1 uncultured Chloroflexaceae bacterium
ACGAGTCACAGGCCATTGAACTCGCAGGGGATTTCATTAGCTTAAACGTCAGGTTTATCAGCTATCGCGTAAGGCCGGTTATTTTAAAGTGGCACCGCCTGATTGGTCACTTTGAGGAAGATATCTTCGAGATCACTGGTCTGGCCGGCAAAATGGGTCACGGCGACACCACCGGTCACCAGGTGGGTCAGCAGCGCGCTTATTCCCTGATCATCGCCCTGATAGTCGATATGCAACATGGGCGGCAGTGCTTCGGGTTGCGTACGCACATCAATGATGCCGGGGAACTGGCGGGCCACCGCCGCCGCCGCCGCCGGATCACCCAGCACATGGACTTCAAAAATATGGTGTGCATGCAGCGAGCGCATAATCGCATTAACTTCCCCCGAAGCCAGCAATTTGCCTCGCTCGATAATCCCGATGTGTGTACACATCTCGGCCAGTTCCGTCAGAATATGCGAACTGATCATAATGGTCTTGTTCAGTGACCGCAACTCCTTGAGCAGTTCGCGCAACTCAACCCGCGCGCGCGGATCAAGCCCACTGGCCGGTTCATCTAGAATCAGCAGCAGCGGATCGTGGACCATCGTGCGCGCCAGGCTGAGCCGCTGCTTCATTCCCCGCGACAGGCCCATCACATAGGCATCACGCTTGTGGCGCAGATCGACCAGTTCGAGCAACTCATCAATAATTGTTGCGCGCCGGTCAGCGGGCACCTGGTAGGAAGCCGCAAAGAAATCAAGATATTCCCAGGCACGCATATTATCATACACTCCAAAGAAGTCGGGCATAAACCCGACGAGGCGGCGTACTGCACGCGGCTCACGCATGACGGAACTGCCTGCAATCCAGGCCTGCCCACTGCTCGGCGCAAGCAATGTCGTCATGATCCGCATTGTGGTCGTCTTACCGGCACCATTCGGCCCGATAAAGCCATACACGGCTCCCTGGGGGATCTCCAGATTCAGGCTCTCAAGCGCGATAGTGTTGCCATAGTAGCGGGTCAACTCTTTGGTTTCGACAAGCGTGCTCATAAGTTTTTGTCCACACTTCCTGGTTTCGTCAGTAGTTACGTAGTGGGCGATGCTTACCCGTTCAATCGAATGACATAAAGTGTCAACCCATCCTGGGGTGCTGCTGTGCCGTCAATCTGGACTGTACTCAACGGTTGCTCGTGCCAGGAAAGCAGATAGATACCATTGTCATCCAGCCCACCCATTGGTGCATTTGGCCCAAAACGACCAAACTGGTCGGGTTCATCCAGGATGCTCAGGATGCGCCGGCGATTAAACATTGCTTCGTCATCGTCAGAATTGGAGAAACCCGGGAAGTTTCCCCGGTTACGCTCCAGCACCACTTCATGGCCGGCACCCGGAGCCAGTGTCCCCAGGCGTTGCTGGGTTGATCCATAGACAATCATCGCATCCGGTAGCGGCTCACTCCCCAGATTTTGCACTTCGCCGCGCACTTCCCCCTGCTGCCGCTGGAGATTGCTGCTCACCTGAAATGGCACATCCACATCGTGTTCGGCAATCGCGGTTCGCAATGAGGAGACATCAACCAGCAGATCGCGCAGTTCGGTACCACCATCCGTCCAGACAACCGACGCATACGCGCTATTGTCCCAGCCGAGCCGCTCCTGGCTCACCAGTGCATCGGGCGTTAGGGTCAGCGTGTAAGTATCCCGCCGGGGCGAGAACAGACCGATGAACTCGGTTGCCTGTGCGTGCGTCGTATTTTCAAACCCTTGCACGATGGCGACTTGCACAACGCGGGGCCGGTTGCCCCGAATGAGTGTGCCCACACCATACGTACCACCCACAAACAGCAGAACAATTGCGGGCACCGTTATCCAGGCCAGTTCGCTGCGGCGCATGCGCCGCAACATCAGAAAATTGAGGGGACCGATAATGACAACATAGAAGAGGATAAACAGCACCAGGATACCGAAGGAGGGCAATTCCAGGCCGGGGAACTGAACGACCTCTTGTACCAGATTATCGTCGCGCCAACGATAGAGGGTTCCCGGTTCAAAACTCATGCTTGACTCGATCACGCGCGCCCAGAGGGTGGGCTCGCCGGTCCAGGCACGCAATATATTGAGATCAAACCGGCTAAAAATAACCTGCCCGGCACCCTGTGACCGCGTCACAATCAGACCGGCGTCGTCAACTTCCTGAGCATCGGGTTGCAACTCAACCCGGCTCACCGTTGCACTGGTGGGCAGGGTTTCGCGCTCACGGGGCACCATTTTTCCGAGGGAAGCTAACGTAACATCGGCGGTTAGACCTTCAACCGTAACCGGTAATAGATCTGCCAGGCCGGGCACAGTGCGCTCCGCATTGGCGCCACCACTGACAACCAGTTGCCCGCCCAGGGAGATCCAGAGTTCCAATGCGGCACGCTGGGCGGGGGTAAGGTTGGTCGTTGTGATATCGTGAATGAACAGCGCATCAATCCCGGCCAACGCCATCGCCTCTTCCGGCAGCAGTTCGGGGGAGAGATGCGTCACGGTTGTACTGGTTCGATTATTGAATTTCATTGATGCCAGGCTACTGAGCAGCGCGCTATCACCACTCACCACGCCGATAACATACTGCTCGATTTCAATCGGCACCAGACGAACCCGTTCTTCGACGATGATCGTCTCATCGACAACCAGACGAACCTCACCCGCGCGGGCAAAGTCTTTGGCAAAAGCGTTCAGCACCAGGCGTTTCTGTGCGCCACGGGGGAGATCAACCACGCGTTTGAAAGTGACATTGTCGCGCATACCCGGGAAATGCCACTCTATGACGCCCTGAATATCCGGGCCATCATTACTCACGGTGACATTGACTGGAAACCAGTGGCTCACACGATAGGTTCCATCATATCCCGCGCTTACCTGCAGGCGCACCGGTGACGGCTCCTGTTCCTGCGCCCGCGTAGATGTGGGAACGGCTACCAGCGTTATGCCCAGTATCAGGCAGAGAAAGGCGGCCAATGACCGGCGGCCGGTGGCCTGCATGGATCGTAAAAGATGTTGCATTCTGCTATCAATCGTTGATTATGGGTTAATACATCTCGATCCGAACGCCGGCAACGGGCCGGCATTCGGCCTGGCATGCCGCATCGCGCATTCAGCGCTACTCTATCAGACGTTTCGGTGGTGTGCCTGGTTCCACTGCTTATTGACCTTCGACCCGGCCATGCTGCTGTTGTTGCACAAAGTTGTGGTATTCCTTAAGCAGCGCCATTGTTTCATTCAGCGAGCGTTCGCGCTCGCCACGCTTGAACTCGGCGCGATATTTATTAATCAAGGCGACAACCTCCGATGGCTGGGGCACTCCATGAAAAGTGAACTTGCTATCACTCTTCCCCCCAGCGGTTTCCATCTCAACATCGCCATACCCAATATACCTTCCAATAAATGTGGTTTTGAGTTGAACATTCTGCAACGCGCCCAGGCTGGCAGTTCGGCGATTTTCGGGACCAAAAGGTACCTGCGCAATATCAATAACCTGCGATGATGTCAGAATATAGAGGTCATTGCGATAGTCCTCAATTTGCCACAAAACCCACCCGATAAACCCGACAATACAGAGCAGCAAGAGCACACCAAACCAACCCAAAAGGTTGACTGGCAACAACCCTATTTGTACACTGATCAGCAGAACAACAATAACCAGAAAAAACGCACCAGTGGGGCGCAATAACTCGGCAACCGCAAAGATCCAGTGTGGTCGCCATGTAATGGTACCATCCTCTTTGCGCTCGGGATTTTCCGGAAAGAACTGCGCCAGGAAGCGTGCCGTGCTGGAGCGCTTCACCGGTTGTGCGGATGCGGCGGCAGACGGCGCGGCGGTATTCGTAATCTTCCGGATCATTTTATTAAAGTCGGCTTTTTTCCAGTTTTCCTGTACCTTTTTCACTTCCCCCATAATCTGCCGCTGCATCTCTTTCGGGTTGCTGGCACCCCGAAACACGATATCCTGGCGAAAACTGGCCGACTGGATCACGACTTTCCCAAACTTGAGATGGTGCTGGAGATAGCCCAGCGGAGTATTTTCGCCGGTATCAATCACGACATTCTGAATATCTTCGATAATAATCTGATCCTGTTCGCGGCGCACGAAAAGCTTCTCATCGTCGTATATCACGCGCTGGTCCGTCAGGATCAGGAAATCGTTCAGCCAGTCGAAGACCACATAGGCGACAGCAAGACCGCTCAATATTGCCAGACCGATCAACACCACATTGAGCGTGTCAAACGACCGATCAAGCAAGGGGTTCTGATTGATATAGAAAACACGCCCGCCCTGGTAGCGGAAGTAGAATAAGCCCACCAGCAGCACACCTAGAATAATCAGTATGGCCATGGTATTACGCCGGGTTGATGTTGCCAGTGATAGGAAGAACCAGACACAAACGACAATAAAAACAGCAAAGAGGAGTACCCGGTTCACAATATCAATCCCGCCCACAGGAACCACATCAATATCCAGGAACTCCCCACCTATTGCACGGTAGTACGCCAGCGCCGCAAAAATGAGCAGCATACCTATCGGGATTAACAGATCACGGAGAAGTAGCGACCAGTGGTGTCGACAGGTATAGATCTCTTTTTCCTGTAAACGCCCCTGTTCATCACGCAAGCCAGTCTCTTCGATCACTGATGCGGGTGTGCGATACACCAGGCGTTTTGGGGCGGACAGCCAGGAGCGCTGTTCAACATCCTGTGGTGATCGGGTCATTGAGCTTTTGCGCGTGCGGTCGGGATCTTTCCGTGAAATTGTCATAAGTATGGCCTCTTTCACCGGTTGCGAAAGGCGAGCGTTACGGCACATTATCTACATGGACGAGGGCGGTTCAGCAGAATCAAACAGGGCGATAATCCAGGCAACTTCTTCTTCAGGAGAGTGCGTGTCCGAATGCAGAATACGGGCATCGGGAGCCGGTTGCATTACATGCTGATCAAGTTCATCCCGGCGTGCCACAGAAGCGCGGGTCTCCTCCAGCGAAACCGTATCATCGCGCCGGCGCTGTTCCGCCATACGCCGACGCGCCCGCGTTTCGAGCGAGGCATCAAGATAGATCTTCAGAGGAGCTTCCGGCATAACGATGGTGCCGATATCCCGCCCCACCATCACCACATGCCCCCGCTGCCCGATGACACGCTGTCGGCGGCGCATTTCAGCACGTACCCCGGGATAGCGCGCAACCACCGAAACATTGCGATCCACCTCAGCCTGCCGGATCTCCCAGGTGATATCGGTGCCGTCCAGAAGCACCGTGTACTGGCGACCATCGTCCTGCATAGGGGCAACAACTTCGATCACAACCTGATGGGCCAGATGCTCCAACATTTCCTGATTGTAGACATCGGTCTGCCGGTGCAACGCAGCCCAGGTCAGCGCACGGTACATCACCCCGGTATCGAAGTAGAGATAGCCAAGTTGTCGGGCGAGGAGTTCACCCAGGGTACTCTTGCCTGATCCGGCCGGTCCATCAATTGTAATAATTTCAGGTCGTTGCATATAGAAATAGAGAAAACAAAGAACAAAAGAACAGAGAACATCGCATGGATCTCACCATGAGCAACGCGTTTCTGTTTTATCAATGTTTGTTCTTTATGATAATGCAGGATAAAACGTACAATTGAAGACCGGCAATCCTGATCTGCACGTACGTTGCTGTTCTTTTTTACCCTGCCGGAGGCGAAATTCCCTTCCGAGTCATTTTACGCGTATATCGTGGCACATTTCGAGCCACATGTTCCTGAAAAAGATACGAACATACCATGCTGCCCCAGGCGATGGCGGCGTTTGACCGGGTGAGATGCCCGGTTTGAGCGCTCATCGTGCAACGCATGTTTTCGACGGCCATGTTCCTCGGCGAGCAACATGGTCGTCAAAAAAACGAGAAGTACCATTGGTTACATGTTCGGTGTGTATGCCCACTGCGTAAGTTCTGTCACACAGTGGGTGATCGGGGGTATTGTAGCATGGGGGGCACACGGCGGCAACCACATCAGGCCACCGCCGGCATGGATCAGTTGCGTAGCAGGCGCAGAATGGGGTCTTCCTCATTAAATGATCGCCCCTTGAGCGACGCCGGTGTACTCACGGTAGCGTTATCTTCCTTGCACGCGG
>CAKZQX010000047.1 GCA_937141995.1 uncultured Chloroflexaceae bacterium
AAAAGATAAAACTGTACCATGCTGCCGCAGGCGGAACCGTTCTGTATCGGAGCAACCGCCCGGTTTGCTCCGATACAGAACGGTTCTGCTATTTGAAAGGTATTGTTCCATGACCACTCCGACCCAAGATGTATAACGTTGGGGGCCGACTCTCGGCGATAAGGTGTTCTATTTCACCAATAGCTGAACCAAGCAAGTGATCACGTAACCACTGGCGCTGTTGTATTGGCCAGGCACCGCAAATACTGTCAAAAACAGTAGAGATGTTATGTATCAATTCCCGTGCTTGCTGCTTGTTGATAGCCATAATATCCTCGTAATGTAAGTGTACCGTAAGGTCTGACAGTAGAATTAGCTACCAGATCAAAAGTACACTTTACATGGTAGTAAACTCTATTACCATGACATTACCGGCAGCAGTGGTGTGAGAATACATATGTTCTATTTGGCTGCAAGAGTAATGAGGCCAGGTGATATGAGAGCCAGTGTATACAGATCCAGCACTAGCCAACCTGTTGGGCGACAATACAATTACTCTGACGCTTGCTTGAGATGATGCTTTATCTTCCACTTAAGTTCGTCGGAGATCCACAATGCATCAATCTCCTGAAAAATCTGCTCGTCGGTCATGCCTTGTTCGTGGCGAGCACGAAGCGTTGCTGCTAGCACAGCCTCGATTCCGTATTTTCCGACCGCGTCTGCAATGACCGTAAGAGTACCCAGTACCATCAGGCCACCGATCATTCCGAAAGGACCACCAAGCATGGCGAGCGCTGTGGTGACAACAGCGCCACCCGCCAATCCCATACCACCAGCGATGGACGCCGCAATGGCAAACACGATTGCAGGAGTGCCAAGGGAGGCAATTCTTCTACCAATGTCATCGAGCGAGACAACATTTGCAACATCACTACCAAGCGTCCCGGCATGTTCTTTGAGATAATCAACTGCATCACTCGCCATTTCTGCGGTGGCTGCGTATGCATTCCCCGCTACGGTACCCATATGTTGAGTTGTATCATTAATGATTGGCGTAGCGGACATATAGGCATGCTGAGTTGCCTGCCTGATCTGCTTGCTCGTGGTCGTTGCCGCTGCTTCGACACGCGCAGCAATATTCTGAATGCCGTTCAGGAATTTAGAAGAATTAGTCACATGCGCCTCCAGTTATGTAGGTGTCAATCGTATTATTTTGAATAACTCTACCACTATGACTAAGAACAGTACATAGCGCCTCAGTCCTGCTATGGCATAGGAAAGGGTACCGGCAAATACAACTCGCAGATGCAGTTGAAGCAGCAGTCACGATGATGGAATTACGTTAAAATTATCCGTGGCATTCGCGCCATTCAGGAAGTCTGCCCTGTTGCTGTTCCCCGCTCCGCATAGTGTGCCTGGCTATGGGAAATCAGCGGGGAGAAACAAAAGAATAACCTGCAACGAACCTGCCAGTTTCCTGCCATCTGACGTTCATAACCATTGAGATAGTATAATGGCACATAACAGCGGAGGCAGAGAACCGACAGTAGTGAAAAGGAGGTTATTGTGCAGCGAGTGATATGGGCATGGTTTGTGGTTCTGGTTGTATATCTGTTTATGGGAAACTACAGCATTGTTCAGGCGAACAGTGTCACCGCCGTGGTAGCGCTGCAAGCACCTACACCAACTGTGCCGACCGCGACACCTCCACCCACAACACCTTCACCCACAACACCTTCACCCGTCGCGACTCTAACCGCGCTGAATATAACGCTGAAGAAAACCTGGGAGCTGAAGCAGGACCGTAATGGTAACGACGAGGTTGACCCCGGCGATACTATTACGTATGAGATTACCTACGAGAACGAGAGCGACGCGCCGATTACCGACGTGAAAATTACTGATACGTTTGATTCCGATACCTTCACGGTCAACCCGGGGAATGTGCGCGACGCCGGCATTCTCGCAGGCAACGAGATTACCTGGGATATAGACGAGGTTGCAGCCGCGATGAAAAAAAGCCTCTCGTATGACGCCACGTTGCAGCGCAACCTGGCAGAGGGGACGACTATCATCAATCGAATGCCGACGGTTTCAGGTAACCGCCTCACCTCCCAAATGACCAGTATAACCGTAAAGCCCTTACGCGTGATCGTCCCCTCGCCGACCGCGACGATAACGCCAACCGCGACGATAACGCCAACCGTGACGGCCACACCGAGTGCCGAGAGTACAGTAGACGCAACCACACCCAGAGGAGCCGGGATCTTCCTGGATAACCCGTACATACCAACTCTGTCGATCGGCCTGCTGGCGCTCTTCTCTATGGGCATTTTGACCTATGTCAGCGCAATTGCCCGCCCGAATCTTACGCCTGAGATGGAACACGATGTTGAACATATCAAGGAGTTAGAGCATCGCCGGCTGGATATGGTGCGCGATGGGATCTTCCTGGTCTTTATTATTACCGGCGTGTTAATGTTAGCCCTGGGCGGCGGGATCAAGCAGGATGGCGCGATATCGGTGATCTCCACGATTGTCGGGTATGTATTTGGACGGGCAACCAGTCGTCGTGAATAATATCACGTTACACGACGTACGCGGTTGATATGCAAACCGGACGTTTCACCCGATGCAAGCCGGCTTCGCCTCCGGCAAGGCGGAGGCGAAATACGCTTTCGGGTCAGTGACCGCGCAACGCGTGTCAATTTACACGACGTACGCGGAGTGTGTTCAAACCGGAATTCTGACCAGGTGGAAGCCGGACGCGCCTGCAGTAGCACGGTACGTTCGCCCTGCCGGAGGTGCTACCCACTGCCGGACACCGGATCGCGTAATGCATACCGGCGTAGTTTCGGGTTTTTCGCTTATTTCGCGTTATTCGTGACCCGGATTCCCAACACATAGCGCGTGCTATGAACGGGCGTAGGCAAGGCGCTGAACCTGTTCACAGAACTTTTCCAATGACCTACCTTCTTCCGGTAATGCAGAGAAGATGGCACACTTTTTGCAACATATCCAGGCAGTGATTGTTCACTACACGCAGATTGCGAGCATTACAGTAAGCAGCAAAACTTTGCAGTTATAGACGAAGGAGATGGTCATGAGTGATCCGCATCGAGGAACTCGGGTAAGACAGACCGAGGTAACGCGGCCCGGCGATCCTGAAGCCCGCCGGGTTGAACAGGATCGGGAAGTAACCGAACAAAGTGGTGAGAAAGCCCAGACTCCGCGCTGGGTTAACCTTAATCGCTATTACTCGCCGCTGCCGAACATTGCCGGCTGTATCGTTGGTTTCATTGTGGCAATTGTTGTCCTACTCCTCATCTTTATCATGGGTGGGCATGTCATTATATAATGGTGTGACGGCTATAGTAAGCCATGTCCGCGAATGGTGTGAAGGGGCCGTGCAGCGACGCTCATCAGCGGGAGCGCGACTCTTCACACCATTCAGGTAACGCCTGTGCCGGCGCATATCCGCATGCCCCGACAATTTACTCCTCCGGCAGCAGTGCATCCCACCACAACTAGCCCTGCCGCTTTTGCATCCGATCGCCATGACTATGTTTCTCCTCCGTATATTCGCGCAGGCCGTAACTTCCCAGTTCGCGCCCACTGCCACTCTGCTTGTACCCGCCAGAAAACGCCGGGGCATTGCTCAGGTCCTGAAAGACTGTCTGAAACGGGTTGGTCATGGGGCAATACCTTTCAAATAACCGGGCTTACCTGGTTCCTGATCTGGAAGCGGATACCGCCTCCGGCAGGGTGGAAGAAATCATCCTTTTTTCACCAAACATTTTT
>CAKZQX010000048.1 GCA_937141995.1 uncultured Chloroflexaceae bacterium
GAGGTGCGCTATAGGATCACCAACCAGCCACCGTAGGTGGCCCGACCCGACGACGCTGGTGGCGCAGATCCGAGGCGAATGGGGCATTGAAACGGGGTTGTATGGGCACCCGGACATGAGTTGTGGGAGGATGCGTCCCAGGTCTGTCGGAGTCAGTCACCCCACGTCCTAGCTACGTTGAACACTACGGTCATTGGCCTGGTCCTCAACCACAGGTACGCGAATCTCGCCCATGCGCGACGGACACTCAACTATCTGGTTGACAAATGGTTGCATCAACGCTGTCTGTCCTGGTCAACATAATACTTTGCATGAGCCATGACATCAAAACAACTCCACACATGTTCGCGTACCAGTTACATTCATTATGTCGTTTTTTTCCGGATGCTGGCGCCCATACCCTTGATCACAACCCCGATTTTCTCTTGGTCCAACTTGTAAAGGATTCGTACAACAAGGAGAACACACGCATGGCTGACGAAATCAAAGTAGATTACGAACAACTTGAACAGGTCGCAAGCCGATTTTTGCACCAGGCGCATGCCATTCAGCGAATGCAGCGACGCATGCAGCACAGTATGCAGAACCTGGAAACTGGTTGGACTGGGAGTGGAGCAACCGCATTCTTTGCTGAAATGCAGGGTGCAATTTTACCCGCCATCCAACAGCTGCAAAATGCGTTGGAAGAAGCCAGTCAGGTTACCAAAACCGTTAACCAGATAATGCAGCAGGCCGATAAAGAGGCGAGTTCGCCCTTCCGCACATCGTCATAATGTCGCCGTGTGCGATATCTATCGAGGAGGTTGCAATGTCGTACGATGAAATGAAACTCAATTATGGGTTAGCCGAAGATATGATCCGAACCCTTGAACAGGCATATGAGCAATTGCAAGATACGATGCAGGAGATGCAGAGTATTGCGAACATCCTAGAAGAAGGGGCATTGCTGGGGAACGGCGGATCGGCACTTACTGATGTAATAAGAATTAATTGGTGTCCCTCACTCAGTCGGCTTATGGACAGGCTAAACGAAATGACCCAGGACATCCAGAAAACCATTGCTTTCATGCAGGAAGCCGATGCGGGCTCGCGAGACATGTTTAGTGGCTAACATGGCATAGAGGATACAGTAAAAAAGAAGCACAGAAAAATTATTGACGTATGTGTATTCTATACCTTTTTCTTCTATTGTATGTGTTTGTTCTAGGAGAGAATTGATGGCAATCCAATTGATATTTATTCGCATGGCGCGACCGGTCGTGCAGAATGTCATTTCGCAAATGCTGAAACAACGACGCATTGTTGAAGATCAGGCATTCAATCCGATGCGGGCAATGGTCCAGACCGTTGTCGGTGGGGTCTGGCGGGGCGCGGGGGCGAATGCCTTTGTCGAGGAAGTATCCAGTTTGATGATCCCGGGTGTTGGGCAGGTGATGGAACATATTTCTCAGACCACCAGCAACATTCAGCATGCAGCCAAGGTTATGGATCGCGCTGATGAAGAGGTAAGTCAATTGGTCAGTTCCCGCTTGATTGATACGTTCCGGTTCTATTAAACGCTCTGGCGGCGGTAAAATCGTCACAGCCAGGTCAAGTCACGGAGTATCACCCATGAGTGTTGAAGAAGTTTATATGGATGTTCCGGCAGTACGTGATATGGCAAAAACTTTCCGGACTATCAGTGATGTCTTAAAGGCCATCAGCAAAGCGCTTGAAGCATTGCACATGATCCTGAAAGCGACGGCGTTTACTGGATTGGTTGGTGGGACAGCCCAGATCCATTTTCTTGAAATAATTAAACCACGCATTGAACAGATGGTCGAAAAGTGTGCTGAGATGAACATGGATCTGAATGCATCAGTTGATGCCTACGAGCGCGGCGATCAACTCGGTGCTACCAGGTTTTATTAATTGTTCTGACCACTATATAGAACATGTGTTCCTTATGATGCAGTACTTACCCACACGCACAATCCAGCAGGGTACAGCCCAGGGGAATGGGCACGCCTTCCTTCAACACATGCTGCAGCAAGCGCAGGCCTAGTTGAAAAAGGTTCAGGTCACAGCGATCCGGGCGATAAATACTGGCAATTCCTCCATCACGCCAGGCAATGGTGCCCAGAGAGATGATTCAGAGAGAAGCCAGACACACTGTGATCACCAGGTGTGTCTGCCGTTTGGGTTCAGCACAGTGGCGCTTGTCGCTGCAAACGCCGCGATTCTTCTGGTCCGAGAAGCACGTCTTGATAGGTGCGCGCCGCAGCGCGGGCTGTACGGCCCGCGCTGCGGCGGACAGATTGGTAGACAGAGAGCACGGTTGCGCTTCGGCGGTATCCCAGCAAGCACTCGCATGACCGGGTCCATCCTGCTGGCCGGTGACGGCCACCTGCGGCCAGGATCTGGGCCGATCCCGTTGCACGGGCATAGCACGGGTATGCTGCGTCGGTCCATTACGCCACGTAAGCTACCGGTACCGTAGAGGAGGAGTGCGTACCAGAAGGGACGCTCATCGTCCTGGTGTCGTTAAGAAACATATTTTCTGTATGGTAATCGATTAACGATGTATGTACCATACCATATATAATTCTCACTTATGTTTTTTTTGGTTTTTTAATACCATAAAGTTCTATATTTATATTAGGTTGTGTTGACATTTGACACGTGTGTCATCATGGATATATGAGAACGTTACGTAATGACCAATGGCAGAAAATACGAGCCTTTCTGGAACACTGTCCGGATGTGTACCTCGGCACTGAGGCAAACAGCCGTCGTTTCATTGAAGCGGTGCTCTGGATCAATCGCACGGGTGCATCCTGGCGAGATCTGCCCCCGCGCTACGGCAACTGGAAGAGCAGCTCCAAGCGCTTTGCGCGCTGGTGTGACCAGGGCATGTGGGGGCAGATGCTGGCCTATTTCGCGGATGATCCGGATATGGAGCACCTGATCCTGGATAGCACGGTGGTGCGCGCACAGCCCTGTGCCGCCGGAGCCAGGAACAAAAACGGTGGCCAGGATGCGCAGGCGCTCGGACGCAGTCGCGGGGGCTTCAGCACCAAAATTCACGTCAGTGTGGATGGGGTGGGCACCCCGGTGCGGCTGATCCTCACCCCGGGACAGGCTGGCGATAGCCCGCAGGCGGCACGCGTGTTGGCTGGATTGTCCCCCGAACGGGTCAGTGGGGATCGCGCCGACGATACGAATGATCTGCGCCAACAGCGTGCGGACCAGGGCGCAGAAGCGGTCATCCCCGCGCACCCGAGGCGCACGGAGCCCGTTGCCGACGATACCCACTGGGAGAACGAGCGGCATCTGGTGGCGTGTTTCATCAATACAATCAAGCATGTTCGTCGGGTCTTTTCGCGCTTCGAGAAACTGGACAGTCGGTCTATGGGCTTCCTGCAG
>CAKZQX010000049.1 GCA_937141995.1 uncultured Chloroflexaceae bacterium
GTTGACATGCAAACCGGACATTTGACCCGATGGAAGCCTGATTCGCCTGCGGCAGCATGGTACCCTTTTTAGCTTGTTCCCAAATATTCGCACGTTGTGCGAATATTTGGGAACAAGATCGGTATCTTCCGCCCTGCCGGAGGCGACATTCCCCACCAAACGCAGGATTACCTGATGTATGGCAGCAGTGGCCGTTTCGCGGGTTTCGCGCATGTCGCGATGTTCGTGGTGCAAACCCCCACCGCGTAACGCGTGTCATTAATAGCAGACATGCGAGACACATGCCTATACATCAGCTCTTTGCATATAAACCAGTTTGTAACTGAACGATGCATAATAGAACCTGGAAGATATCCTTAGCCCAAAATTATTCGAACCGACCAGACTGTTCCCTACACACCACATCTGCTGTGTATGGCATAATGGCGGCATAGAGCGAAATGAGTTCTAAGGTACATATCAGTGTACCCGGATTTCAAACATCCGGTAAGAGCTATGGTATACTTGCCGCGTTGTTGGGGGTACTATCGTAGGGAGGGGTAACGGCGCTTGATTTGATACAGTAGTATGCTCTATACGGTCGTTTATCAATCATTAAATATCATCCGGGCAATGTGCAGAGCCGGACGCCCCATGGCTGTTGGCGTTGATTAACGCACTGTGCATCGCCTCATAACTGTCAATTTTGGTTAGTTTCGAGACGCATGAAAGAAAGGGAGTCCCTATCATGACAACCGATTGGAACCGGCAAGCTGAAGATATGATCAAGACCTGGACGGGTGCCCAGCAGAAGATGTGGGAAAGCTGGCTCAGCGCCATGCAGGGCATGAGCCCGGCCGCTTCCTCGCAAGAAGCCTGGGAGAAGTCGGTTGAGGTCTGGAGTGAGTCGGTGCAGAATGCCCTGGAAGCCCAGGTTGCATGGACCAAGTTCTGGGCAGACAGCATGACCACCGGCACAAATACCCCCAAAGAGGTCACTGACTGGTCCAACCAGGTGCTGGATATGATGAAGCGCTGGACCGAGACGCAGAAGCAACTCTCAGAGAGCTGGTTCGACTCGGTGAAGAAGGCTGATCCTACGTCAATGACTACAACCTGGAGCAATGAAGAGGCACAGCGGGTCGTGCAGTCCTGGCAGGAAGCCGCGCAGAAAATTCTGGAAGCTCAGATGGGCTGGCTACGCATCTGGACCGCGGCCCAGTCGCAGAAAAAATCCTGACCCGTACGGCCAGATGCATATTCATATGTAAAAGAGCCGGTTTTCTCACCGAAAACCGGCTCTTTTACGTTGTCGGTAGCACCGCCGTACATATTATTCCAGCTCTCCCATATGCCATCTTCCATCCCCGGCCCGGCAACTGAATCTCCCCGCTTGCGTTGCGCGCCTTCGTCCTGTACTATAGACAAACACCATAAGACAAATATCGCATTGTGACCTAGTTAAGGAGTCGCTATGTCCGCACGTTCGCCGCTTGTAGCCACGGTGCTGCTGGTTCTGACCCTGATTGCCTCCGGGTTGGGAACCCGATCAGCTTATGGTTCTCCTCCGGGCCCGATTGACAGCAGTGATCGTCCTGCTACCCGTTCGCTCACCCAGCGTTGGATTGTGCGCCTGGCCGAGCCGCCCCTGGCCCAGGTGCCCGGCTCATCACCCGAATTTGCCGTCTCGGCGTTGCGTGCGCCGACAACCGGCCGGCTGCAGGTCAACAGCGCGGCAGCCCGGCAGTATCGCGCTACGCTGGCGCAGCAGCAGCAGACACTGTTTACCACGATCCAGAACCGCTTCCCCAGCGCGCAGATGCATCGTAGTTACCAGGTGGTCTTCAACGGGATGTCCGTAGCCCTGCCCGGCATCGACGACGCAACGGCCATGGCCCGGCTACGCGCCCTGCCCGGCGTTGTCGCAGTCTACCCGGATCAGCCCCATGATCTGCATATGTACTCCAGCCTGCCGGCTATCAACGCCCCGGCGCTCTGGAACAGCCCGGCAATCGGGGGCGAGGGCAATGCCGGTGCCGGCGTAAAGATTGCCATTCTCGACTCGGGCATCAAGATTAATAATCCCTTCTTCGACCCGGCGGGGTTGAGCTATCCGCCCGGCTATCCCCAGGGCGATGTTGACCACACCACGCCCAAGGTGATTGCGGCCCGCGCCTACTTCCGCCCCGACGCGCCGCCGCTGCCCGGCGGTGCGACGCCCCAACCCGGCCCGGAGGACTCCAGCCATGGCACCCATGTGGCCGGAACGGTCGCCGGAGTGTCAAATACCAGTGCCACCGTCGCCGGGGTGACACAAACCATCGCCGGGGTTGCGCCGCAAGCCTACCTGATGAACTACAAGGTCTTTTACGCCAACGAGTCGGCTTTCTCCGGTAGCGGCTTCACCACCGAGTTGATCGCCGCGCTTGAGGATGCGGTCGCCGATGGCGCGGATATTATTAATAATAGCTGGGGCGGGCGCGCCGGTGAAGATCCGAGCGTCAACCCGATTGCGCTGGCCGCCGACGCCGCCGTGGACGCGGGTGTAACGGTGGTCTTCTCCGGCGGCAACTCGGGGCCAAGCGCGAGTACCGCCGGCTCACCCGCCTACAGTGACCGGTTTATCTCGGTTGGCGCAACCACCACAGCCGAGACGATTGCCGCCGGGTTTGTCGATATCGTGGCCCCGGAGGGCGCACCCGACACACTGCGGGGCCGTCCGTATGCTCCGGCGGCGTTTGGAGCGACTATTGAGGGCACGCCGTTCGGCCCGGCGCCCTACCTGCCGGTGGAACTGGTCGGTGGTACCAGCCTGGCCTGTGATCCGCTGCCGCCCGGTTCCCTCAACGGACAGATTGCGCTGATCGAGCGGGGCACCTGTGAGTTTAGCGTCAAGGTCTTTAATGCCCAGTTGGGTGGTGCCGGCGCTGCAATGGTTTACAACTCCGAGGCCGGAGGCGAAACGCTGGTGAATATGGCTCCCGGCGAGAACTCCGAGGCCATAACCATTCCAGCGGTGTTTGTGCCCCGCTCGATAGGTGTGGGCATGCGCGACTGGTACGCGCAACATGGTGCGGCCGCGCTGGTCCAGATCGATCCGCAGGGCCGGGTTATTGACCAGACGCCCGATGTTATTGCTGAGTTTAGCTCGCGGGGGCCGACCTTCCAGGGCAGCCTCAAGCCGGATGTGATGGCCCCCGGCGTGAGTGTGCTCTCCGCCGGGTTTGCCAATGCTGAGGGGATTGAACGGCACCTGGGCTTTGGCCTGAGTTCGGGCACCAGCATGGCCGCGCCGCATGTGGCGGGGGCGGCAGCGATACTCAAGCAGATCCACCCCGATTGGTCGCCTGCCGCTATCAAATCGGCGCTGATGAGCACGGCCATACCG
>CAKZQX010000050.1 GCA_937141995.1 uncultured Chloroflexaceae bacterium
CCCGCCAGCCCATAGCCCGCCTTGCGCAACGCTTCCGCCAGCGCTACAGCGTCATTCTCGTCCAGCAGCCAGGTCTGCGTATCCAGTTCTTCAACCGGCGGCATGCGCACCCGCCGATCACGCCGGACCTGCTCGAGCAGCAGCGGATCATCGGCACGCAGCAGCGCCGACTGGCTGAGGGTCAGTTGTCCATGCTGCTCCGACCACTCGCGCAGACTGTAGACGACATTCTGCGCGAGTGCCGCCGCCGTGGCCTGCTCCAACCAGCGGATGATCGCATCGCTATCAATGCCCTGCGCAACCGCCTGCTGCACACTCGCTTTGGTCAACCTGTAGACTGCCGCCTCATCAGAGTCGGTTCCCGAAACCCACTGTGCCACCCGCTCCACCTGAAAGCGGTCAAACGGCGCGGCACGCGGCGGGACAATAATATCGTAGGTTGCCTGCACCACCAGCGGTTCATAATCCGGCTCGGATGGGGCGGAACCGACATTCAGCACTGCCGCGCCAAGGGCCGTCAGCCGAAAAGCAACCGGCTCGCTATATTCTTCATTTTCGGTCCTCGGCATGCCGCCATAGTCGGTCAGACCCAGCCAGCGCAGGCTCCCGCCAATCGTGGCCTTGAGCAGTTCGCCCTCGACATCGCGCCAATGTTCAAACCCATCCAGAGGTTGTCCCCGATAGTCCACCAACCGCCAGGTGTCATACACACCGCTGGGACGGGCAAAATCGGGCATCACCCGCAGCACCTCGTCCAGCAGCGCCTCCCAGGTGATCCAGGTAGTGGGCGGCACCCGGGCCAGGATATCCGTGATTGCGCGATGGGTAGCGGTCAGATCACGCTCAAAGGCATACCCCTTGATCTCTATGCCCAGGAACCGCTTGAGTTCATCCCACTCACTCTGCACCCAGCCCTCCAGCAGGCGGCGTTGGCGTTCCAGTTGGGATGCCTGAAGCCAGTCAGGCACCAGCGATGTCGGGCGCAACTCCTGATCCGCCGTAATCCGCAGCAAGTCCGCTCCCTGTAGCACCAACCGGAGAAAATGTACATACCGCCAGTGCTGCTCGTAAGTAATGCCGCGCAGGTCATCCTTGCTCATTCCCCAGCGTTTCGCCAGGCGGAGCAGACTGGCCTTGTTCATTCCCCGTCCCGGCACAACCGTCAGATCACCCGCCTGCGCCAGTACCAGGAGCGTCAGAATGTTCTGTTCGAGTGCTGCAAGATCCGCCGTGACAACAATGGAAGGATCAGGCGCAGGTGTCAGGTGCAGCGTCCGATCAGGCGGCGGCACGGTGGGCAACAACGGGCGCAGATCAACCGGGACGGTATAGACCCGCATCCGCCCCTGCTGAGCCGGCAGGATCAATCCCAGGATGAAGAGGCGCTCGGTGGTGGTGGCTGGTTCAGACTGATTCAGCAGGAATGTGCGCGGATTGGCATACTCGGCAGGCAACCGGACAGCACCATATTCGCGCTCGAGTATGGCGGCCGGAAGCACCCCTTCCTCGGCCAGCACACGCTCGAGCGCAGATCGCTCCGGGGGAGTCAGCGTTGCCAGTATGTGCGCGACCATGTCAGGAGTCAGCGCAGCAGCAGCGAGATCATCGGCAGCGCTCTCCCGGTCCGTGTCAGGCAGCGGCAAACCCCACAGGCGCGCAAATATTTCGCGTTCGGAAGCCGCGCAACTCCGTAGCCAGGAGCGGATACTCTGCTCAGTTGTTGTTTTGCGCTGTCGCATAGGCAATGGCTATATTATAGCCACCGCTAGAGTGCAGGTCAATGCAAAAACCGGATGATATGGATGGGGCAATACATTCATCTACTTCTTCCGCATTACGTAGCTGAGGGGCTTGTCTGAACGTGAGGTAGAGAGGAACAGGGATAACGCACAGGCACCCAGGCTTAACGCACTACTTCCGAGGGGCCGACTGGAACTCCCCCGGAGCGATAGAGAAGCGCATGAACCTGAGCTAACAGATTTTCCGGTTCGTAGGGCCAGACCACATGATCATCAGCACAGGCCTGTAATGACGGTACCGGAACTGAGTAAGCACCATTAGTTAGAAACATAATCGGCACATGACTCTGCTGACGTACCTCGCGGGCCAGATCAAGACTGTCGGCCCCGGAAATGCGGGCATCAAGCAGCACCATGTCGGGCTGCACCTGGGTGACACAGCGCAGAAACCCGTCCCCATCGCTGCACTCATGCACAGTATACCCGGCCTCACTCAAGATAAAAGAGGATAACTCCCGGTGGAAAACATTACTACTGGCAACGATAATATCCATAACCATCTCATCCTTTTCGTTCTGTCATTAGTTATGACAGGCACGAGCCGACGTTATTCAAATCCGCATATTGCATGCGGCCCACAGGTTGTTTCACATCATTCAACTATCTTCGGTGATGCAGGAATGCAAAAGATAGACAAAACCAGTACTTTACTTGAACAGATGCTCGTATCTATGCAAATATCGCCAAACTGATCTTTGCATTGGTAGATGACATTAGTCTGCGCCGTCAACGGCTGACATAGTTATACTAATTACCCGACGGAAACTATGATTTTAAGCATAGAGAAGTCAGTTACAGGCTAGTTACGTAACTCACAAAGATTGCTTGTGCGTTGCAGCACACATATTTTGCTTTTACGCCTTTTGGCGTATGGGAGCCATGTGTCCATCTACAGGCCGGCAGAGGGCGCAAGCCCATGCTTGCGCCCTCTGCCGGCCTTTCAATCTTTCGCGTAGGGCAACGTATGCACGACTGACCGCTGCCGTTTGCGCACAAATCGCGGTAGCACGCGCAGGGCTGCGACCTGCCCACGCAGGCGTGCCCGTGCCGCCGGTTCGCGCATATGCCAGAGGGAGTGCAAAAGAAAGCCAAGCTGCGATGCCAGCAAGCGCGGCCAGTAGCGCCGGACCATAGGCAGCGGCATATTTTTGGCCCATACCAGGGGGAAGTTGCGTCCACAGTAGTAACTCGCCAGCGCACCGCCGCCGGTTGCACTGAGCCGATGGTAGACCACCGCCGTCGGCACAAAAATTGTGCGCATGCCCTGGAGCCGGGCGCGCATATTCAGGTCCACATCCTCGCAGTACATCACCAGATCCTCGTCGAACACCCGCCCATCCTGCGCCAGCGCATCCAGAGCACTCCGGCGGTAGGCTGCGGCTCCGGCACACGGCCCGAAGACCTCGGTTATAGCGTCGTACTGTCCGCGATCCCGCTCCCAGACGCCCCGACTGCCGGGGACGCCATTCACCCGGTAGAAATCGCCGGCAGAGTGCAGATGATCGCGGCGGTCAAAAAGCAGCAGTTTACCGGCGGCAAAAGCATAGGCCGGGTAGCGCTCCAGGGTACCCACCAGGCGCTCCAGCCAGCGTGGGTGGGCCTCGGTGTCGTTGTTGAGCAGCACAACCATATCATTGCTGGTTATGTCAAGTCCGGCATTCACGGCGGCGGCCAGGCCACGATTCCGGGGCAGCGATAGCACGCGCACCTCGGGATAACGCGCCGCGAGCAGCGCCGGCGAGTCATCGCGGCTACCATCATCGACCAGCGTGATTGTAAAGTCGCGCCGCGTCTGCGCGCGCAACGCATCCAGGCAGGTAGGTAGCAGGGCTGCGCCGTTATAGTTGGGGATGATAAGATCAATCATGGGCTGTCACTGGCGTTCGAGGATTAAGATATGCACATTTGCTACCCCTGCAACGTTTGCAGATAGGCCGCCAGTGCCTCTTGCCAGGGCCGAAGCGTAATACCCAGGGCACTCCCGGCAATATTTGCCAGGGCGGTGTAGGGCGGCGGCGTGCTGGCGCGCTGGTACTCGGCCAGGGTGATAGGAGTCAGCGGTACCGCGTCATACCCGGCCTGGCGCATAATCTCCTGGGTAAACGCATAGCGGGAGCAAGCGCCACTGTTGGTGAAGTGGTAGGTACCGTAAAAGGGCAGATTGATCAGATGCGCAATCGCTTCGGCCAGATCCGGCGCATAGGTCGGGTTGCCAATCTCGTCGGCGACCATGCGCAGACCCGTCTCGGGTGGATTTGCCGCCAGGCGCAGGATGGTTCGCACAAAGTTGCGTTCGCCGCCAAAGAGCCAGGCAATCCGCACAATGTAGAAGCGGTGTAGCAACTCGCGTACCGCCTGTTCACCCACCCATTTGGACTGACCATACGGATTGATTGGATCTACCGGATCATACTCGGTGTAGGGCGTGTCGGCGGTGCCCGGAAAGACCTCGTTGGTGCTGATATAGACCAGGGGCACATCCAGTTGCCGGCAGGCCAGCGCAACATACCGGGTGCCCAGACCATTGATGCGGTAGGCCAGCAGCGGGTCTTGCGCGCATCCATCAACGTTCGTGTAGGCCGCCGGGTGGATCACCAGGTGCGCATTGGTAGCGACGATCTGAGCAACGGCATCGGGCCGGCCCAGGTCGAAATCACCCTCGTTTAATGTGACGATGTCGTGTTCCGGGGACAGTGTGGCACAGAGCGCGCTCCCCAACTGACCATTTGCTCCCGTAACTGCGATACGCATAGTTTATAATTCCGTAGTCTGTAGCCCGTAGCCCCTAACCGCACGGCAAGAGTAGCAGATTGGGGGGATGGCGTCAACTACTACCGGATACCGTTTGTCAATTGCCAATCGCTTGACATATCTACGCCATATGAGTATACTTAGTGTGCAAATAACACTAAACACCAAGGAGCCTGGAATGGAGGAGACCGCCGAAACATACGATGCTTCGCGTTACGAGCGGCCATCAGTTACGGTGGACGTTGTGATCTTTACCGTTATCAACGGCGAACTGCATGTGCTGATGGTGTTGCGGCGGCGCTGGCCCTACGAGGGCTACTGGGCCGTGCCCGGCGGCTTTATCAACATGGATGAATCGCTGGAGCAGGCCGCGCGCCGCGAACTGGAGGAAGAAACCGGTGTGCGCAATATCTACCTGGAACAGCTCTACACCTTTGGCAGCCCGCAACGTGATCCGCGCACACGGGTTATTAGTGTGGCCTATATTGCTATCGTTCGCGCTGATGTGCAGGAGCTGCATGTAAGTGACGAGAGCAGCGATGTGCGCTGGTTCCCGGTACGCGCGCTCCCCGAAAAGCTGGCGTTTGATCATGAAGATATTGTGAGCTATGCTCTCTCGCGCCTGCGTTCCAAACTCGAGTATACTACGCTGGCATTTCAACTGCTGCCGGAGGTGTTCAGTATTCTGGAATTGAAGCATATCTACGAACAGATCCTGGGCGAGTCGCTGGACAAGGGAAACTTCTACCGGAAGATCAAAGAGGCCGGCATCCTGGAAGAAACCAGCATGGTGCGCGAAGGACGGGGACGCCCAACACGGTTGTGGCGTTTCAAGCGTG
This sequence comes from uncultured Chloroflexaceae bacterium, assembly GCA_937141995.1. Taxonomy (GTDB): domain Bacteria; phylum Chloroflexota; class Chloroflexia; order Chloroflexales; family Chloroflexaceae; genus CAKZQX01. The sequence continues at coordinate 5,390 of CAKZQX010000050.1, forward strand.
ATCGGGGAGACAAGCAGTTTGTGTTCCGCTGGCGTGAGGATCGCCTCGACGATGAGAATGGGTGATGACCTTGTAGGGAGCGCAAGATTTTTTGCCCCTGCCGGGTTCGCAGGTTCGCACCAACCGTCTGGGGACGGTAAACGAAACAGGACATGTTGCCGCAGGTACAGTGTGCCGCTATCGACGTTAAACGTCCGGGTTGCGCGCCCACCGCGTAACATACATATCGGTAAAGGACCGTATCTCTGGATGAGTGTTCTGAATACACAAAGGAGTGTGGTGTTATGTCTGGTAAAATCAATCTTCTCGATCACGCGCGGCCTTTCCTGGCCTACCTGAGTGACTGGTACGACAATCTGTCCGACGTTACCTTTGCCGATGTTGTCACCGGGCAGCCGGAACAGGTAGCGCTCTTCTCGGTTGATATGATCAACGGGTTTTGCAAAGAGGGACCGCTGGCGGGTGAGCGCGTGGGCGCGCTGATCGAGCCGGTCGTCACCCTCTTCCGGCAGGCGCATGATCTGGGGGTGCGCGCATTTTTGCTGGCGCAGGACAATCATGATCCCAATACACCTGAGTTTGCCGCCTATCCGGCCCACTGTGTCGCCGGGACATTCGAGAGTCAGGCCGTGGCCGAGATCCAGGAACTCCCGTTTGCCGACGAGATGACGACGATCACCAAAAACTCGTTAAGCGCCGATATCGGTACTGAACTTGGGGACTGGATTCGCGAACGGCCCCAACTCAGCACCTTTATAATTATCGGTGACTGTACCGATCTCTGCGTCTATAGCGCGGCGATGCATCTGCGACTCTATGCCAATGCGCATAATCTGCAGCGCCGAGTCATTGTTCCGGCCAACGCGGTAGATACCTTCGACACACCGGTCAGTACCGCGCGTGAGCTGAATATCAAGGCCCACCCCGGCGATCTGCATCATGTCCTCTTCTTGCATCATATGGCAATGAATGGGGTTGAGGTGGTTGCGCACCTGACCTGATAGCGGGTAGCAAAGCGGGGCCGTGTGTCTACGGCCCCGCTTTGCCGCAGAACTGGACACGCTTCCGTATGTCCTTCCCGCACCTGGGTAAGTATCTCGCGCCGTTTGACGAGGATGCCGTTATTCTGCTACAATCGCGCGGTGGTAGTAGTGGCTTTCACAATAGGAACAAGATGGTTACGATATGAGTGAAGCAACGCCAGAAACGCTTGAAGGGCAGACCGACGAGTTTGGAATCGAAGCCGTGCGCGAGCTGCTCCAGATGATTGAGCAGACCGATATTACCGAACTACTAATCGAGCGCGGTACGTCGAAGCTGCATGTAAAACGCGGCAATGCCGCTCCACATGCATCGCAATCACCGATGTCCACACTTCCGCTTGCGCTGAGTGTGCCGCCGATGCATCATGCGCCCGGTATGCCGCACGCGCCGCAACCGATGCCGCATGTACCGCAGCATGC
>CAKZQX010000051.1 GCA_937141995.1 uncultured Chloroflexaceae bacterium
ATCTGACCCGCCTCCGCCCGGGAGAGCAGCATCAAATCTTCAATCAGGCGCTGTAACCGCACGGACTCGCTCAACACCAGCGTAAAGGTCTCCCGATCAGGGCGAATCACCCCATCGATCAACCCTTCCATGTAGCCTTCAATCGTTGAGAGCGGCGTACGCAACTCGTGGGCAACATCGGCCAGCAGCGCCATACGCCGATGCTCCGTCTGTTCCAACGTCTCGGCAAGCTGGTTGACATTGCGGCTTAACTCAGCCAGTTCATCATCCGAGCCAATCAGGGTACGTTCCCGGTAGAATCCCTGCGCCAGCCGCTGGCTGACCGTTGAAATCGCATGCAACGGCTCGACAATGCGGTGCGAAACAAAGAGGCTGACCACCACTGCCGCCACCAGGGCCGCAAACGAGGCGACCAGCAGTGCCTGCTGCACCACTGCCTGAAACAACTGCAACCATGGCCCTTCCAGCACGGTATCGGGGTCCAGTTGCCCCGTCTCAGAGGCAGCCGCACCCATCGTCAACGGCATATCGTAGATCAGTCCCCGGCTTGCCAGGAAATTGGCCGTTGCCAGCAAGATCACCACGGCGATCAGGAAAATCACCAGATGGGAGATAAACAGCTTCCAGCGCAGTTGATGATGCCATCTCATCAGGCGTACTCTCGTTTACTTTCCTACGAATTTATAGCCGACGCCGCGCACGGTTTGAATCAGCGCCGCTGAGGCGGGGTCGTCCTCCAGCTTCCGGCGCAGCACACCGACATGCACATCCACGACGCGGTCAATCCCCGCAAAATCATTCCCCCAGACCCGCTCCAGCAGTTCCTCGCGGGTAAAGACGCGGCCCGGATGACTTGCCAGAGCATAGAGCAGATCAAACTCACGGGGGGTCAACTCCACCAGCGTCTCGCCATGCCAGACTTCGCGCCGTTCGGGATTAATCATCAACAGGTCAAACTGCAAAATGGGACGCTCAAGCGTCGGTGCCGGTCCATGCCGTTGACGCCGTAGAATGGCTTTGACCCGCGCAACCAACTCACGAGGGCTAAACGGCTTGGTGAGGTAATCGTCCGCGCCGACCGACAGGCCGATCAGTTTATCAACCTCTTCCGTCCGCGCCGTCAGCATCAACACATAGACCGTCGTATCCTGATGTAACCGCCGGCAGACCTCGACACCATCAATACCGGGCAGCATCACATCCAGCACAACCAGATCCGGGCGCACACTCCGGGCCAGGGCCAGCGCCGAAGGTCCGTCATAGGCACGGTGAACCATAAATCCTTCGGCGATAAGATAGCTCGCCACCAGATCCACGATTGGTTCTTCATCATCTACAACGAGAATCGTCACTGATTCCATGATGGTACCTCATACCGGCCAGGGGTACGCCTGACCATTGGTTGTAACTGAAGTGTAACTCCCACTATACCACAGGATGAGGGCAGCGTTAATGAAGAAGTTGTTACACGCCGGCCATCTGGAGCAGACGCTCCCACTGCGCGGCACTGACGGGTACAACTGAGAGACGCCCCTGGCGCACCAGGGCAAACTCGCTAAAAAAGGGATCAGCCTTAACCGCGGCCAGCGGCACTGGTTGGGGCAAACGGCGCAGCGAACGAATATCAACCACTACCAGCAGTGCGCCTTTGCGGGACTCCGGGTCATCCTGTTCAGGATCAGGATAGGGAGCGGTGGTAATCTCGGCCAACCCGACGGCCTGGCGCTCATCACCGGTATGGTAGATCAACGCCTGATCCCCAGGCTGCATGGCACGCATCTGCTTGAGCGCCGCATTGTTCCGCACACCATCCCAGACGGTTGTGCCATCGCGCTCGAGGTCGGCGAAGCTATAGCTACCGGGTTCCGTTTTGAGCAGCCAGTAATTGGGCATACCGAATCTCGCTTTGGATAGTATGTAATCCTGGTTACACGATTGTAGCGCTATCCGGCAGGTGTGTCAAAGCATTGTCCCGCCTGCCACAAAATATCCGGCAGCCATGCCCAATCTGATAAATTCCTGATGCAAATGCCTATGCTATAATAGCCCCGTTTGGAGAGGGTTGTGTCGCAGTGACTGACGGCAGCAGCAATACGGCAGTCCTGCCCCAATGTCTGGTGCGCATGGAAGATTTCGAGCAGCTTAACTATTATGAATTACTTGGGGTACCACCCAGTGCCTCATCCGTGGAGATTAAACGCGCCTATCGTCAGCAGATCACGCGGTATCATCCCGACCGCTATGCCAACCACGCCCCTGCTGAACAGGCATACGCCGGCCGGCGCTCGCAGCGGCTCAATGAAGCCTATCGTATCCTTAGCGATTTTCGGCAGCGGCAGATCTATGACCGCAGCCAGGATATCCGTCCAACTCGCCATGCCGGTACGAATTGGAGTAGCGAGCGCGAGATGCCCCGTCCGACAGCACCACAGCCCACGCCTGGACGCGATCAGCAGGCCGAACTCTATCAGCAGGCGCAGGCGCATCTCAAGGCCGGTCGGTATGCGCAGGCAGCTACGGCATTACGTCAACTGCAACAGATTAACCCGTTCTATCGGGATAGTGCCACGCTGCTGGCGCAGGCTGAAGCCGCCGCTCAGGGCCAGGCCGCGCCACCCGCCGCCGCGCCACCCGCCGCAACTGCCGCCGGTCCACCGCCCAACCGAAAGTTCCTGCTGTTTGGCGGGGTCGGGGTTGTCGTTTTCTTGATTGGCATCATCACAGCCGTGTTCATGTCCCGCCCGAGTCCAGCGACGATTGCCGGCAATCCCGGCAATGGCATACCGTCTACGCCGTCGGTTGCCGCAACCATGAGTGCAACCAGTGCCGCGCCAACCGGCACGGCCGCCGCAGGCGCTGCCGGGGATACCGAACGCGTGACCGCAACCCCTGTTTCGGCCACCGGCACACCCGTCCCGGCCAGTCCCACGCTCCCGCCCGCCACCGCTACCGGCACACCCGTCCCGGCCAGTCCCACGCTCCCACCCAGTCCTACACCGCTCCCGCCGGGACCCGGCATAGCTGAAACGTTTACTCCCGGAGAACTGCTGCTGGCCTACAACTTCACCACGCCTGACGGATGGGCCCAGGTCGAAGGGTTTGGCTGGAATGTCGGCTCAAATGGCGCGGTCTATCGCATTGTTGCGCAGCCGGGGGTCGGCAACATCTGGAGCTACCGCACGGCGTTTATCGGCACAGTCACCGATTTTAGCGTCGGCGTCGATCTGCAGACCGAAGGAGGTAGCGCCGGGTTGATGACTTATTTCGTTGACGGCAACAACTACCTGGCGCTGCTACTCACACCCCAGGCAGGAGCATATCGCATCGAGCAGTATCTGAATGGCGTACCGACCACCCTGGCCGGCGGTGAGAGCAGCGCGATCCGGCGCGGACCCACCGCCACCAACCGGATTGTGGCCCGGATGGAAGGCGCAAATGTGGAACTTTTTATCAACGGCGAAGCGGTAGCCCAGGCAACCAGCGATCTGGCGCAAACGCAACTCTACGGCCTGATCGCGGTTCCCGGTGAGCGTGCGGTTGTCGCAAATTTTGACAATCTGGAGATCCGCGCGCTGGAGTAGCCCGCACGCTTCTCCGGCGGTAGATACTGCTCTGTTTCTGTCCTAATCTGCGGTTTGGCGCGACTCCTATGCTATGCTATAATTCCCTCGCCAATCGTCAGCCGTTATCTGCTCAAATCCGTGTCATGTGCAGGGTGAACCCCTTGGTTTGCCACGCAGCGGAAGAGTTAACAACCGATAGTACACATCTTATGCGCTGCCCTTTTTGCCAACATCAGGATACCGATGTGCTTGACACGCGCAAACTCAACGAAGGCGAGACGATCCGTCGCCGCCGGAAATGTCGTGTTTGTGGGCGGCGTTTTACCACGTACGAACGGGTCGAGACGGTCAGCCTGACGGTCGTGAAGAAAAATGGCGAACGTGAGCCATACGACCGCGAGAAGTTGATGCGCGGGGTACGTACCGCCTGCTATCGACGGCCCGTCGCGGCACAGCGCCTGGAACAACTGGTTAACGATATTGAGACGGCGCTGATGGTTCACGAAGATCCTGAGATAAGTTCATCAACCATTGGCGATATGGTCATGCAACGGCTACGCGATATAGACGAAGTTGCGTATATTCGCTTCGCCTCGGTCTATCGTTCATTTACGGACCTGGGCAAACTGCGGGAGGCGGTCGAAGAGTTGCTGGAACAGGAAGCATCCATCAATCATGGGGAGTCGGGAGCAAAACCGAATGAGTGTTGACGTCCGTGAAAAACAAAAACGTACCAGAACGGATAAGGAGATGCCAGAAGAGGAAACTCAGTCCTCCCGACCTTCAGTAGGCGCTGGTCTGCGTACCGTGTTCTCTCAGATCGAATGGCGGCATCTCCTGATTGTCGCAGCGATTACGGCCGTTGTCTGGTGGGGATTATTCTGGTCAGCGCTGTTTGTGGCCCAGAATGTAACTATTTTTATTGGTATTGTGCCGGTTATTGCCGGTTTCGCCGTCGGGCGGCGGGTGCAGCACCACCTGATGCCCCACGGCCTGCTGCTTGGTCTGATCACATTTTTGATCGGGATGATCTTTACGCTCATCTATGCGATTCTGAGCGTAACCGGGGCCGTTCCGGTCTACGCGATGGTCTCACCCGAGGGTGTAGCTCAGGGAAATGCAACATTTCCCGATTATTTCTCACTCTACTTCTATTTCTCAATTCTGCTGCTGCCCTTCCCGGCGTTTGCTACGGTGATTGCGGGACGGTCGGAGCAGCGCAACCGCGAGATGCGCCGCCAGGTTGAGGAGCGCGGTGGTCGGCTGGAACGCCCCAGCGCGGTGCGTACGCTGGAGGATCTACAGGGGCTCTCGCTGCCCCAGTTTGGAACCTATGTCAGTAATCTGTTTAAAAAGCATGGGTTTACGCTGGACGACTGGCATTTTCGGGATAAGGACAAGCATCTTGATCTGCTGATGTCCTATGAGGAAGAGACCTACTTGCTACGCCTCTCAGTTGCGGATAAAGTGCGAACCGGCACGGTAGAGAGTCTCTCACAGGATATGCGCCGCCGCACGATTCCCAAAGGTCTGGTTGTCACTTCCACCGAGTTTGCAACCGACGCGCAAAAATCGGCGAAGGGCCGCCGTAATATTGTTATCATAGATGGGCAAACGCTCTTTGATATAGCCGAGGGTTAACCTATGAAGGTAGACCTGACAGGCCGCGTTGCGCTGGTAACGGGCGCGGGGCGCGGTATTGGACGCGCAATTGCCGCCACGCTGGCCGGCGCAGGCGCGCAGGTTGTCGTCAACTACCAGCAGAATGTGACTGCGGCGGAAGAGACCATCGCCGCAATTACCGCTGCCGGCGGGACGGCGCAGGCGGTGCAGGCCGATGTCAGCCAGGGTGCCGATGTCGAACGTCTCTTTAAAACCACGTTGGAAACGTATGGTCAACTTGATATCCTGGTGAATAATGCCGGGACAACCCGGGACATGCTGCTGCTGCGGATGAAGGAAGAAGACTTTGATGCCATTCTGCAGACAAACCTCCGCAGTGTCTATCTTTGCACCCGGGCCGCCCTGCGCCCAATGAGCAAGCGGCGCGCGGGGCGCATTATTAATATCAGCTCGGTCGTAGGAATCATGGGAAATGCGGGGCAGGCTAACTATGCCGCATCGAAAGCCGGTATTATCGGGTTCACCAAAGCCACCGCGCGCGAAATGGCGAGTCGCGGTATCACGGTCAATGCGGTTGCCCCCGGCTTTATCGAGACCGAGTTAACCGACGCGATGAACGATGAGATTCGCAAGAATCTGCTTGGGACAATCCCACTTGGTCGTTTTGGACAGTCGCAGGAGGTCGCCGGGTTGGTTTGTTTCCTGGCCTCCGATGCGGCTGCCTATATCACGGGTCAGACGTTGACGATTGATGGTGGAATGGTGATGTAGCAATGCTAAACAAAGTTCTGGTAGCTAATCGTGGCGAGATTGCAGTACGGATTGTGCGCGCCTGCCGCGATCTGGGGATCGGTTCGGTGGTGGCCTACAGCGAAGCCGACCGTAACACGCTGGCGGTGCGTCTCGCGGATGAGTCGATCTGTATTGGTCCGGCAGCCCCCAGCAAGTCGTATCTGCATCCGCCCGCGTTGATCAGTGCCGCGCTGATTACCGGCTGTGATGCGGTACATCCAGGCTATGGCTTTCTTTCGGAGAACCCCTATTTTGCCGAAGCCTGTGCCCAGTGTAATCTGGTATTTATCGGCCCGGAGCCGGAACCCATCCGCTTGATGGGCGATAAGTCAATCGGCCGGCAGACCATGAATGCCGCCGGGGTGCCGACAGTCCCCGGTTCAGAAGGTGAGTTGTCCAGTATTGACGAGGCCATTAGCCTGGCACGCGAGATCGGATATCCGGTGTTGCTCAAGCCCAGTGCGGGTGGCGGCGGGCGCGGGATGCGCGTTGCCCGCGACGAGAGCGAGTTGCAGCGCGCCTATCCGACGGCCCGGGCCGAGGCCGAAGGCGCTTTTGGACGCGGTGACCTGATCCTGGAGAAGTATCTGCCGAGTGTGCGCCACGTTGAGATCCAGGTGCTGGCGGATCATCACGGGAATGCGATACACCTGGGTGAGCGCGACTGCTCCTCCCAGCGCCGCCATCAGAAGATCATCGAAGAAGCGCCCTCACCTATCGTCAACGCCGAACTTCGCGCGAAGATGGGCGAGGATGCCGTACGCGGTATTCAGGCAATCGGCTACCGCAATGCCGGAACCCTCGAGTTTCTGATGGATGAACAGGGCAACTACTACTTTATCGAGATGAATACCCGCATCCAGGTAGAGCATCCGGTAACGGAACTGATTACCGGGATTGATCTGGTGAAGTGGCAGTTGCTGGTTGCCTCCGGTGAACGCTTGACGCTAGAACAGAAAGACGTTAGAATACGCGGGCACGCAGTCGAATGCCGTATTAATGCGGAAGATCCAGAGCGCGACTTTCTCCCGTCAGTTGGAGAGATTGAGTTGTTTGTCCCACCGGGAGGCCCCGGTGTGCGTGTTGACACACATCTCTACTCTGGGTACAAGCTTCCAGGTTCATATGACTCACTCATGGCCAAGATCATTACCTGGGGCGATGACCGCAATGAAGCGCTTGATCGCATGCGGCGAGCGCTGAACGAGTGTATTCTCGAAGGTAGCGTCAAATCGACGATACCGTTCCAGCTTGCGCTGATTGATGATCCCGCGTTCCGTTCCGGGAATATTTCCATCCACTATGTCGGCGAGTTTATGCAGAAGTGGAAAGAACGGGAAGCGGTTGTGGCATAGTTACCAGGATGCATACGGTACTTCTACAACCTAACGGGAGCGTGACAATCGCACCTCAGGTGCTGACCGCAGTAATCAGTCAGACGGCGCAGGCCGTACCCGGCGTTGCGCGATTGGGGCAAGTGCCGCGCACGAATATCGGGTCACTGCTAGGGCAAGCAGGCAGCGATGCGGGGGTGCTGGTTCAGGTGACGCAGCATGCCGTACGGGCAAACTGCTACCTCGTCGCAACCCCCGACAGTAACTTGCTGGAGTTGGGTATGGCAGTCCAGGCAACCGTGGCTGCGGCTATTCGGGAACTTGTGGGCATGGCGGTGGATGAAGTCAATGTCTACATACAAGATGTCAAGGTAGGTCGTGGCTAGTCTCCGTCACCGTGTACGGATTACGGCATTGCAGATCCTGTTTGAAGTCGATTTGACCGACCATGCCCTGGATATGGTGCTGGAACGGCAGCTTCAGGAGGAACTGTTGCCTTCGGATGGCAAGCGCTTTTTACAGCGGCTTGTGCTTGGTGTCTGGGAACATCGTTCGTACCTGGATCGGGTTATCGAGGAAGCAGCGCCCAACTGGCCGGTTACGCAGATGCCTGGTGTGGATAAGGCGGTTTTGCGAATCGCGCTGTTTGAGTTGCTGATCGATGATGTTGAGCAAACCCCGGTAAAAGCGGTGATTAATGAAGCGGTTGAACTTGCCAAGCATTTTGGCAGCGACAATTCCAGTCGTTTTGTCAATGGAGTTCTTGGTACAGTTGTAGGCCGCCATATGGACGGGCAACAGGAATAGAGCGATGCCCCGATGCACACCCGTTTGGGGCAGTGATGCTCGTTCGTTTTCGTATCGTTATTGTTGTGCGAAAGGTGGTAGTCGATGGCCTCACCTGAGATGGAAACGCGGCTGCGCAAGATTGTTGCGGAGCAACTGGGGGTTGAAGAGAGTCAGATCGTCCCCGATGCATCCTTTATTGAGGATCTCAAGGCCGACTCGCTTGACATAGTCGAGATGGTTATGGCAATCGAAGAGGAGTTCGGTATCGAAATCCCTGATGAAGATGCCGAGAAGTTAAAGACGGTCGGGGATGCGTTGAACTATCTTGATGAGCATGGACCGGCCTAGTTGCAGGTGATCCAGGTGCATCCTCGCCTGTATCAGCCGTGTTCTCGCAGCCCTGTGCTTACGCGCTCGCTGATTGAAGCGGTTCGTGAGTACCGGGCTGCAGCATTATCCCGCGTGAGGCACGGAACATCAGCCCTATTCGCAAGCCAGGAAGAGGCATGACGATTTTTGGGATCGGCCCGTTTGAGTTGCTACTGATTGCAATCCTGGGTCTGATCGTTTTTGGTCCGGAACGACTGCCGGAGATCGGACGTTTTATCGGGCGCGCAGTTGCGCGGGTACTGGCCTGGCAGCAGCAATCGCCCGAAGCGCAGATGATTCAGCAGTTGCGCCGCGAGTTCGATCAGGAGATTTTGGAACTGCGTGATGAGATTATCCGCGCGCGGCAGCAACTGGATATTTCGACTGAGGCCAATAAGATCCATCAGGAGACCCGTTCGCTCCTCCAGGGATCGATGCAGGCATCAGGCGCAGCAACCCTGCCCGCTGTCAACGCTGCCCCGGAGAACCAACCGGCCACTGGGAAGCCCCAACCCGCCGCCGCAGCGCAGGCAAACGGTGCCATGCAGAACAACCTACCGCCGGAGACGGAGAAGCCGGCCGGTGTAGCGCGCTCAGAACGGGAGGTCATCGCAGCGCAGACGCAACCATCCGTCGCGGATGATCTGGTATCCCCGGCAAAACCCAGCGCTTCACCATCAGAGCAATCTGATCCGGTTGCTCCCCAGTCAACACAGGCTACCGAAGCGGATGCGCCGGCATCCGACCCGGATATTCCATCTGAAGAGAGTGTTTCAATCTCCGGGGATGTGGTTGTCGCCGAGTTGAAAACACTCACGCTGCAACTGCAACATCTGACGGCCGATGTGCAGACCCTACGCGAGCAGTTGCAGGCGCAAGGCCTGCTTGATCAAAACCGGCAACCGCCGCAGCAAGCCTCCCATCAGGAAATAACATCCTCATGACCCGCGACCGGAATACGCCTGCACCTGCCGCGTCCGAGGAAGAGCAACTTCTGCGTCAACTCTTGCTCGACACCAGTGGATACGGACCTGAACCCGCTTCCGCTGCCAGCGTTGCGGATGTTGCGGAAGAAACTGCGACTGATACAGCACCGTCATCGGCTGCCCCAAGAACGGGGAAATCAACGCGCCGGACTGCGCCAACTCCACCCCGAACCCAGACCGGCAAGTCCGGGGGGCGGGGGGCGCCGCCGCCCCCCCCTGCCGCCGAACCGGATGACGCAGGCGACCAGGAAGAAGAGAGTATGTCCCTGTTCGATCACCTGATCGAACTGCGCACCCGGTTGATCCGTGCATCACTGGGCGTGCTGGGCGGTATGGTGATCGGATTGCTGCTGGTACTTGGTCCATTTCAGTTGATGGATTTTGTCATCAGTACCTTTGCGCCAACCAATGATCTCTATCCACCGGTGCAGGCAGTTGGTACCGCCGAGGCGTTTACCAGTTACATGACCGTTGCGCTGACAATTGGGATCATTCTAGGCATGCCGGTCATTGTCTACCAGCTTTTTGCGTTTATCCGACCCGGGTTAAACCGCGAAGAAAAGTTTGCGATCTACAAGGCAATGCCGTTTGTGCTCGGATTCTTTGCGACTGGTCTGGCCTTTGGCTGGTTTATCACCGTACCGACCGCGATACGCTTTCTAATCGGATTTAGCGATTCGACCCTGATCCAGGTTCAACCGACGCTGTCCGATTTTATTCGCACAATAACCCTGTTGCTGGTTATGAATGGCGTCGTCTTTGAACTGCCAATTATTATCTATGTGCTGGCCCTGCTGGAGATTGTCACCCCGGCGCAACTGCGCGCATACCGGCGGTATGCGCTGGTCGCCGTCGTTATTGTTGCGGCGATTATCACCCCAACCGGCGACCCGGTGAATCTGGCGCTGCTGGCCCTGCCGATGTATCTGCTGTTTGAGTTGGGTATCCTGCTGGCGCATATTCCGGCGCGTAGACGTTAACAGTGTTCCCTTAACACGAGTGACACGGTGCGGTCTTCAAATCAGGCATTTGATGGCAACAGTGCGGTGTTTCGCCTGCGGCAGCAGGGTACTCGTTTTATCTTTTCACACAACATTTGCTCTCAGAAACTGTCTGAAAAGGGTTTGTCATGGGGATACGGCCCCGGCGCGGGAGTCCCGGCTTCAGCCGGTTCCGGCCACACCCCG
>CAKZQX010000052.1 GCA_937141995.1 uncultured Chloroflexaceae bacterium
CTCCTGCAGCGCAATAATTTGCTTGCAGGCCTCGTGCCCCTGACTGATTGCGTCGAGCAGCGCATCTTCGCTCAGTTCATATGCACCCGCTTCGACCATAAGCACGGCATCTTTGGTACCGGCAACGGTCAGATCAAGCCGGCTGCGATCCATGTCGGACATGGCCGGGTTGATCACAAAGTTGTCATCCAGATAACCTACCTGGACTGCGCCGACGGGTCCGGCAAAGGGAATATCGCTGATGCTGAGCGCCGCTGACGCACCAATTGTCGCCAGCGAACTGGGATCGTTGACCATGTCGATAGAAAACGTCGTGACGATCACCTGGACTTCATAGCGAAATCCTTTGGGAAAAAGCGGGCGCAGGGGGCGATCGGTGAGACGCGCAACAAGCGTAGCGGTAGTGGTGGGCTTGCCCTCGCGTTTGAAGAAGTTACCGGGGATCTTACCGGCGGCATACATCTTCTCTTCATAGTCTATCGTAAGCGGAAAGAAATCAATCCCCTCACGCATCTCTGAGGCGGCCACAACGGTCGCAAGCAACACCGTATCACCATAGCGTACCGTGACGGCCCCATCCGCCTGACCGGCAACACGTCCGGCCTCCAGGGTCAACGTCCGCCCGGCAATTTCCGCACTGACGGAATAAATCTGTTGTTCTGACATACACTCCTCCAGGTATCCGGGTGGATACCACTACATTCCAGGGGAAGCGTTCGGCACTGGAGGCTAAAAACAGGTGAACGTGAGCAACGCCGCGCAGCAGACAGCTATTTTCACCCTCCAATCCCGAACACCTTCCCGTCTGTTTGCCGGCATTGACAGCAAGAGAGCACCAGGGAAGTTCGTTCCCCCTGGTGCTCTCTTGCTTACCCGGCACAATCACATCGCATCGATACTAACGCCGCAAACCGAGGCGCTCAATCAGCGCGCGATAGCGGTCCTTGTCCTTCTGGCTCAGATAGGACAGCAGCCGCCGCCGCCGGCCCACAAGTTTGAGCAACCCACGCCGCGAGTGATGATCATGGATATGGATCTTCAGATGCTCGGTAAGTTGCTGAATACGCTCCGTCAGGAGCGCAACCTGAACATCGGGCGAGCCGGTGTCCTTTTCGTGGACCTGATAATCGTTAATAATGGTGTTCTTCTCTTCGTTGTCTAACGCCACAACTACTCCCCTCTGACTGGCAGGTTAATCGCGCACAGGTCGGCGTAACCTGGCGTTCCACAAGTGACATAATTCGGGATACATTATAGCACATCCGCGCCTGATGCGCCAATAGAAGACGGTAGGGGTTACGGGTTACGGGTTATGGGTTGCGGGTTGCGGGTTAAACTTATGTTTTCCTGTTGCTTCTATGCATGTCCTTAGATGTACCTAACGACAAGAAAGTACAAACTGCGGTTATTACATTTCTTTATATTGCCTGCCGGTGCAGAAAGATGCGGACAGTACCCGGCAAAAAGACAAAGTTTCACTTTTAACCCGCCACCCGCATCCTGCGTCCTGCATCCTTTCACCCCTACGCCTGCAGGCGCAGCACCAGCCGACCCAGCCGTAACTCGTCACCATTGTTGAGCGGGTGAGGCGTTTTTGCGGCGAGCTTCTGGCCGTTTACAAAGGTGCCATTGGTGCTGTCAAGATCCTCGGCAACGATCTGCCCATTCTGCACCAGCAACTGCATGTGGCGGCGACCTACGCCATTCTCCAGCGCGCCGTGTGTAGCGAGATCAACCTCCGGGAAGTAGTTGCTGACCGGGTCGGCCCGGCCCACCAGCGCCTGCGTGGATGCGGGTAGCGCCAGGACCGCGCCGGTTGCCGATACAATCAGTTGGGCACCCGCCAGCGTTGTGCGGGCGGGCGCGGGCGGAGCGGGCGCGGGCTGCATCGGGCGCGGCGTTGTGGGGGGGGGTGGCGATTGCGATGTGGGTTGGGCGGGTGGCGTGAGTGGCGACCCGACCGGCTGCGGGGGCGGGTAGCTCGGCTGTGGTGGTGCGCCGCTAAAGGGTGGCGTGGGCGCTACCGGGCCGGCGGCGGGGCTGGATGGTGTAAGTAGCGACGCGCCGCAGTGATCACAAAACGCCTCGCCCGGGAGTACCGCCATCCCACATTGAGGACCGGTACTCGGCCC
>CAKZQX010000053.1 GCA_937141995.1 uncultured Chloroflexaceae bacterium
GCGGACGGGCAGGCGGTCAGCCTGGAGGTGACACCGAACGGTGTGGGCGAACTGGAACCGCAGGATGGCTTGCTGGCGCACACCAACCACTGCCTGGCTGAGACGACCTGCGCCGGAGAGCGCGCGCTTGATCCGGCATCGAGCAGTGTGCCCCGCTTTGACCGCGCTAACGAGCTACTGACCCGTCAGCGTGGCGCGCTTGACCCGGCGGCGCTGATGGAACTGCTACGCGACCGGGAGGGTGCGCCCAACTGCATCTGCCGCCGCCCCGATATGCAACTGCACCCCAGCGAACGCCCCGAAAGCGTCGCCGGTATCGTGCTGGACCTGCCGGGCCGGGTGATGCATGTGGCTCCCGGGGTGCCGTGTGATGTGGAGTTTGAGGCGGTGGAAGTGGGGTGATGGCGATGTACCGTTAATCAGCCTGTGGGTGGACAAATTTACGTAATTTATTGGGGAGACTTTCCACAAAGAGGAGTGCATTCTTGTAAAGATTGTATATCTCTTCTGCTGTTTTTTCTAATGGAAAGGTTGCAAAATTTTGATGAACCAGTTGATTTCGTGTTCTTCCTAGTTCAATAAAAGCACGAATAGCTTCGCTCAATTGAGCGTCATTTTTTATCTCATTATCCATGAACTTTTTGAAATCACTTCCAAACAGTCCAAAGAACTGATTGGCATTAGAACTATCCCAGTTAAAAAAGGTATGGTATTGTCGCTCAATAGCCTTTCTTCTCAAAAAATGAGATATAAGACTGTCCTGTCCAACACTTTCCTCAGTAAAGTTAACAATACTTTCCTTGATTTTATCTTCAAAATAACTTGCAATTGAGAGAAGCAATGTCTTACGGAAATTGTCATCAACACTACTTTGAAAAGAAATTTCCCCTTGCCCTGCAAGATATTCCAGCAAAGCATGAGTATCTTCATAGAGTTTGTCTATGACGGTTTCTGCCATGATTTACCCTTAAAGTGCAATGTATTACTACATCTGCTTAGTTCACAACGTCAATCAAATCACAGGCTCGGCGCAACCGGGTTTTGACATTCCGCTGGCTAGTAGTCCGACTTTCTGCTGCATCCTGGAATTCCTTATCACTCTTTAATGCGGCAAGTGATGTAGGGGTTATTTCCCCCGAAACCAATTGCCTTTGTGCATAGGGTTCAGCACAAACTGCCACAAAAACCGACTCATACAGTGTAATACTAAACCGTTTCGTACTACTCTGAAAAGCATTTGGGTCGAGTAGTTGACAACTTTGCAGGAACGACTTAAATAGCCTCTTAAGGTATTCAATTGTGTCGAGTTTGTAGTTTTTCGCCTCTTTTGAAAAAGTGTTAAGAAACCGTGCCATTGATGACCCATACTTCTCATTAGCAATGAGCATTGCAAATCCTCTCAGCATGAACTCTAGATCTTTCATGTGTAAATCCGGCTCTGAAATACCTGTGATTTTTCGCCATCCCTCGTTCATATTTACCCGGTGAAGCATGTCATAGAAATCAGAATGATAGAGACTCATTCTGATTTCGTGCGGCTTTAAATTAACCCCGCCAGAGTTTAACCGATTAAAGATTTCGTAAATAGCCGTGTCATCATCTTTTGGGGAGACCTGTTTTACAATAACGTTGCGTATCGTTCGCAAATCAAAGGACAATTTATGTTCATCCAGTGTCTCATAGTTAAGACCCTTAAACTTGTTTGGTTGTTCAGGGAGTTTTTCAGGCAGACTTAAATTGAATTTGGTAAAGTAGATATCATCGTGAAAAATTCGTTCTGGAATTTTACCATTTTCGTCGAAAATACGACGCAATTCTGTTCTTTTCTCTTTTCGCGGAAACCTCTGCTTAACAAAGTAGTAGATTGACATCAAACGTTGTTGACCATCAATAACCAGGAATCGATTACGACTCTCTTCATAGAGGAATATTTGAGGAATGGGCAAACCAATGATAACTGATTCTATGAGTTTCGACGCGCGATTAATATCCCAAACAAAGTTGCGTTGAAAACCAGGGATTTTTACTGCACCGGACTCAATAAAGTTCACCAGTGTAGAGACATTCCAATCATTTGGGGATGTAGTGATTTCGTATTCACCAACAGGATAACCTTTTTCTTCTTCTTCGTCGCTTGCATCTTCATACCATTCCGCCTGATCAATCGGCTCAACTATCTCATTTACTGCACCAGGCATAGTGGGTTACTCCTTGTCTCAAGCAAAAGTTCGCCAAATATTCCTACTACAAATTAACTCTTATTATAACACATAGCGCTATTCTGTTCAGACGACTTGCCACCATTGACCGCGACACGCTCATTATACCAACCGGACCCGCAACCGGCATCCAGCACCCGGTTCTGCGCCAGGGAGGGGAGTAGCGACAGAACGGCGGGCCGTTCATAGCAGGCATTCATCGGGTTGGTATCAACCTGCCGGGCATACTGCCCGGCGATCCCCTGGTAGCTTGCGCCGGTATGCTCAGGCATCATAGGAGTTTCTGTGCTGCCGCAGGCGATTCTGCCGTTCACCGGGTGAAATGCCCGGTTTGATGAACGACCGCGTAAGTCGTGTCCTTGAATCAATGTCTGTCTTTAGTATAGCATAATCGGTAGTCGTCTCGTTCTGGTTGTTTGTCCGCCGGGCCACCGTAGCATTCTGGTTTGCGCCTCACATAGACCCGGCTCATATACGCGGCCCGCAACGGTGGTGTTAACGTGGAAACATCCACTGTCGGAATGCCGGCGTCATCGAGATAGTGCCGCATGGTTCGCTCAGGGATGGCCATAAAGTTCCAGCGCGGACTGAGCAGGCGCGTCATCGGGTATGGCCTGCTGACTCAGCTCAAAATAATCCTTGCTGTAGATGTCGGTTCAGCATAACGAACCTTCTCCAGTTCTGCTCACAGATGGCAGACAACCGACTACAG
Source organism: uncultured Chloroflexaceae bacterium (assembly GCA_937141995.1). Lineage (GTDB taxonomy): Bacteria > Chloroflexota > Chloroflexia > Chloroflexales > Chloroflexaceae > CAKZQX01. The sequence goes on from CAKZQX010000053.1 coordinate 2,932, forward strand.
ATGACGCACTACAACCACATCAGGACAAATGTCCCGGCGAGAAGGGGCGTTCAGTCCCTATGCGCTACGCGGTTCGTTCGGTATGATAGACCCATCACCCGATGGAG
>CAKZQX010000054.1 GCA_937141995.1 uncultured Chloroflexaceae bacterium
ACGGCGATTCATAAGGTTAACGAGGGGCGACCCAATGTTGTCGATTACATCAAAAATGACCAGATCGACCTGATTGTCAACACGCCGCTGGGGAAAACCAGCTTCTTTGATGAGCGTGCAATTCGCCGTACGGCCATTACCTACCGTGTCCCTATGCTGACTACGCTTTCGGGGGCGGCAGCGGCGGTGCAGGCCATTCGCGCCATTTCCAATGGCGGCTGGACGGTGCAGAGTCTGCAGGAACGACAGGCGATTACCAGCCTTGATGCGGAATAGTGAACGGGATTGCATCTGTGCTAAAATAACAGGAGTTACGCGGTGCGCGTTCAAACCGGACGGTTGCCCCGATGGAAGCCCGATTCGCCTGCGGCAGCAGGGTACTTTTGTATTCTTTTGCACAAAAAATTTGCACATAGTGCAAATTTTTTGTGCAAAAGCATGGAATCTTCCGCCCTGCCGGAGGCGGAACTATCTTCCGGGTCAGTGACCGCGTAACTGCTGTAAAATAATACGTACTATGGAACTTTCAGGAAGCGTTGCGCTGGTTACGGGGGGCGCCCATCGTCTGGGGCGGGCGATTACACTGGCCCTGGCTGCGGCCGGGGCCAATATTGCGCTGCACTACCACCACTCAGCAGAGCCGGCCCGCACAACGCTGGCCGATCTGGAGGCGCATGGCGTTGAGACTATCGCCGTGCCGGGTGATCTGGCGCAGGTAGCCGAAGCCGAGCGGGTGGTCGATACCGCCGCAGCCCACTGGGGCCGACTGGATCTGCTGGTCTGCAGTGCCGGCATCTGGGAGCGTACCCCCCTCGGTGCTGTCACCGAGGCGGAGTGGGACCGGTTGTATGATGTAAATGCCCGCAGTGCCTTTTTCCTGGCGCAGCGTGCGGCCCCCCATCTGCGCGCAACATCCGGCTGTATCGTCGCCATTGCCGATGTCGGCATTATCACCTCCTGGAAGAACTACACGCCCTACCTGTCGAGTAAAGCGGCGCTGGCAATGGTGATGCAAAATCTGGCGCGGGATCTGGCCCCCGAGGTGCGGGTCAATACCATCGCACCCGGCCCGGTGCTGCTGCCCGATGACTGGGGAGCCGAGCAGCAGGACAGAGCGGCACGGAGTACGCTGCTCCGCCGGGTGGGCACGCCCGACGATATCGCCCAGGCGGTGCTCTACCTGGCCCGCGCCGACTATGTAACCGGCGTTCTGCTGCCGGTTGATGGCGGGCAGCGGCTGAAATAGCCGCGCATGCTTCTGGTATACTATAGCCATGACAACCTGTGATGATCTGCGCGCTATTCCGCTGTTTGCCTCGCTCGATGAGCAGGCGCTGACAGCCACAAGCCGTCGCGTGCGCCGCTGCACATTCCGTCCTGGTCAGTATATCGTGCATGAAGACGAGCAGCCCCCTGGCCTGTTTTTTGTGCTGCGCGGACGTGTCCGGCTCTCCTGTACGGCTGTCGATGGACGGGAGCAGGTGCTGGCAATGGTTGGTCCCGGCGAAAATTTTAACGCCGTGCCAATCTTTGACGGACACCCCAACCTCGCAACCGCCCGGGCCATGAGCCCCGTTGATTGTCTCCTCTTGCTGCGCCAGGATTTGCTGACGCTGATCCAGCAGCATCCCGATCTGGCTCTGGCAATGCTCAGCGAGATGGCCGGGCAACTGCGTGAACTGGTCAGCCTGGTGGAAGATCTGGCCTTTCGGACGGTGCGGGCGCGCCTGGCCCGTCTGCTGCTGGCCGAAGCCGCCGAGGGAACCGCCGAACTGACCCATCAGGATCTGGCGGAGCGGACAGGGACGGTACGGGAGATTGCCGGGCGGGCCTTGCGCCGCCTGGCGGAGGAAGGGCTGGTACGCCTCGAGCGGGGCCGCGTGATTGTACTTGACCCGGCCGGACTGAAGCATGTTGTGGAAGAATAGCAAGTTGTAATTTTTGCAATAAGTAAATACTAACACTGTTCTGTGACTTTAGTCGTAGACGTGGGACGTGAAATGTTTTACGATTCTGTTCAAGGAATGAGTACAAATTGTGTCATTCCGGGATATGTCCGGTTTTTTTAACTAACTTTTTAATGGAGGTCAGCTTCTATGACGTACGTAATTGTCGAGCCGTGCATCGGTACCAAGGATGCATCGTGTGTGGCGGTCTGCCCAGTTGATTGCATCTACGAGGGCGACGATCAGTACTACATCAACCCGGACGAGTGCATTGACTGTGGTGCCTGCGAGCCGGAGTGCCCGGTCGAGGCCATTTTTGCCGATGACTCCGTGCCGGAGCAGTGGCAGAGCTACACCGAGAAGAATGCGAAGTTCTTCGGCTAGGACATAACATACATTGTACCGCTAAACCGTGAACCCGAAAGATAAGCTTTCGGGTTCACGGTTCTTTTTGCCGCTCGTACGCCTCCAGGGTGTCGATATCGCTGATCACTGCCGGGTCAGTCGTGTCGAGCCGGCGGATTTGAGCGGCATACCGCTGCAAAACCGCACGCGCCCCGACATCGCCCTGTACCTGCTGCAACTCTGGGAAGAGGGCGCGGTCCAGCAATACCGGGTTGCCCCGTTGTCCCCTATAGCACGGAATGACGGCAACCGGGCCGGGGGCAGCCATGGCACGCTCCTGCTGGAATGTCGCCACCAGCGTGTTGATCAACGCCGATGTCACCAGCGGTTGATCGGCCAGCAGCACAACAACGGCATCAACCGTCACCGGCACGGCATGCAGGCCGGCGCGTAGTGAACTGGCCTGCCCCGTGACATAATCCGGGTTTGTGACAACTGTTATTTCGAGATCCGCCAGCGCTGCCTGCACCCGGTCAGCGGCAGCGCCCACCACCGCAACCAGGCCCGTGAGGTTGCTTGCCAGTGCTTGCTGCGCAACATGCCGCACCATTGGTGGACCATGCCAGTCAAGCAGTTGCTTGAGTTGCCCCATCCGGGAAGAGGTGCCGGCGGCCAGCAGCAGTCCGTAGATCATCCCGCAAGTGTTCGTAGTGCGGTATGCAGGCACTGCGCCAATGTCGCATCCTGATCGGGTAGAACTGAGCGCAGATCGAGGAGCAACTGCGCATCGGCGATCCGCACGACCACCGGCGGATTACCGGCGCGTAATTGTCGGGCCAGGGTATCCGGCGTCCATGTGGCCTGCTGGTCGGGTGCCGGCGCTACGGCCACGCTCGGCAGCGTTTCGCCCGGTAGCGAGCCGCCCCCGACGGCACTCGCACACGGCACAACCTCGGCATGCACCAGATCAGCCAGTCGGGCGACCAGCGTTGCGGCCCGGGATTGGAGTTGCTCCAGCGGCGCGGCGATCATCTGCCAGACCGGGATCTCCTCCACGGCATGTCCGCGCAGGTAGGCCAGCAGCGTGGCCTCCAGTCCGGCGATGGTGGTTTTATCCACCCGCAGCGCGCGGGCCAGGGGATGCCGCTTGAGTTGCTCGATCAGATCAGCCCGCCCGACGATCAGCCCGGCCTGGGGGCCGCCGAGCAGTTTATCGCCGCTGAATGTCACCAGATCGGCCCCGGCGGCAATACTCTCCTGAACGGTTGGTTCGGGAGCCAGACCATAGGGCGCAGTTGGCAGCAGCGTACCGCTGCCCAGATCATCCAGCACAGGAATGGCATGCTGGCGGCCCACCGCCACCATCGCGGCCAGGCTGGTCTCATGCACAAAACCCAGCAACCGGAAATTGCTGGTGTGAACGCGCAGCAGCAGAGCGGTTTGCGCCGTGATCGCCGTAGCATAATCGTGGGCATAGGTGCGGTTGGTGGTGCCAACCTCCACCAGCGTTGCACCACTCTGGCGTAGCACATCGGGGATGCGGAAGCCGCCGCCAATCTCCACCGCCTGCCCCCGCGAGACAAGCACTTCCCGCCCGGCGGCCAGCGCACTCAGCGCCAGGTAGAGCGCCGCCGCGTTGTTGTTGACGACCAGCGCGGCGGGTGCGCCGGTCAGTTGCCGCAACAGCGCCCCCAGATGCACCGTCCGGCTGCCACGCCGACCCTGCTCCAGATCATATTCCAGGTTGGCATAGCCCCGGCCAACCGTCTGCATGGCTGTCAAAGCGGCCGCACTCAGCGGCGCACGCCCCAGGTTAGTCTGGATAATCACGCCAGTGGCGTTGATCACCGGGTGGAGGCCCGGCTGCAGCAGCACCGCCAGCCGCTCCCGCACATTGTTTGCAAGTTGCGCTAAC
>CAKZQX010000055.1 GCA_937141995.1 uncultured Chloroflexaceae bacterium
AACGCGGCGCGGCACTCACGGCGCGGCAGACGGTCGATCCGGCGGACATGACCTATCTGCTCGATCTAGCGGCCATGCTGGTAACGGAGATGGCCCACACGCGGGATGCAGTAGCCCGCGCCGGCCATGGGGACGCGATACCGGATGTGGCGCGCTTTGCCATCGGTGGAATGGGGCAGACGGCGGGGGAGGTGTTGTAGGGCTACTGGTAGCAATGAAATGAAAAACTGATACACGACATTGTGGAACAGACAGGCTACCATCAGGATATATACCAACATATTCTGTGATCAAAAGCATACCGTGGCCGGTTTGTACACGTTATGCTTTTGATCACACGACACATAGGTGGAGCACATGGTTCGGTAAGTGATGCCATCGATGAAAAACGACCCTACCTATGCAGCTACCTGCCTCAGGTAGAATGGACCAGAAGTGGTGCAAAGCCCAGGTCATCGGAGCAAGCGCACCATGTACATAGAAGTCTCCCGCAGGCTCACACCTGCAGGAGACCCCGCGACCGATACGATACTATATCGCCGGCTCACTGACTTATCATTGGGAGATAAACCCGACTCTCTCCGCCAGGTTGTGCCACAGCACTTCGTGGCATTACGGCAAAATCTGTAAAGTGATCAAGTGTTGCAATGACCAGATTATCTTCCGTATTCACCTGGTCTGTCTGCACTTGAACCCATTTATTGCGCACTTCGTCGAAGTAGGCCAGGACAAGATCTTCCTCCGCAACATTCAACACCTGCGCCTGGGCATCTGTGTAGTGTGCCATAATGGTAATAGGTTTACGGAAATGTGTCACTGGTTGTTCTGGCTGCTCCATGGTCTCGGCTTTCAGGCTGAAGCTAACCAGTGCATTTGCCGGCAATGGCAATGAGCTGTAGGTCACTATCAGATCCTCATTCACAGCACCCGCTGGGAATGTCACCATCATAGATTCGGTTTCCAGTTCTCCACCCTGGCGGGTAATCACCGCACTGGCATCGGGTTGCACTGGACGCTCCGTCACTGTTGGCTCCGCCGTCGGCTGCACTGGACGCTCCGTCACCGTGGGTGTGGCCGTCGGCTCCGCCGTCGGCTGTATTGGGCGCTCCGTCACCGTGGGTGTGGCCGTCGGTTCCGCCGTCGGCTGTATTGGGCGCTCCGTCACTGTGGGTGTGGCCGTCGGTTCCGCCGTCGGCTGTATTGGGCGCTCCGTCGCCGTCGGCTCAATCGCTGGGCGTTCCGTCGCCGTCGGCGTGGCCGTCGGTAATGCGGAAATGTCTACTGCACACACCGAAAGCTTGAAGGAAACCGACTCGGCACTGGTACCAGTGAGCAGATGATCAACCTTGACGGTCAGTGTCCCGGCCGGCAGACTCTTCTCCGTACGCCAGGGACCCACGGGGAACCAGGCATCACCAGCCGTCTGGTCATAGTAAGTGCCAACACGATCGCCATTAATCGTCACGTTGAACTCCTCGTGGAGTTGACTCTGCCCACAATTTCTGCCATCCGGACACGACTCCGGATGACCTTCCTGAGCATACCCCACTACCACCACCTGTGTTTCTTCCGGCAAGGTTAGTTCATACGTGCGAGACTGTCCGCTCTCCTTATCGCGCCGCACGTAGCCGGAGACATGTTCCAGCAACTCACTGTCTGGTGGGCAGGTTGCAAACGTAGGTTCGACCAGGAGGCCAGGAGTCGGGTCGGTACCACCCAGATCTAGTCGAACCAGATCTCCTTCTTCCCAGGTTGTCACAGCCGAGAGGGGACCTTCAGTCGTTTCAACCACAACCCTGACAATATCACCGGGTTGTCCACCTTCAATGGCTTCCGTATCGGGAATATCACCCGGAACAGTGAGTGTGTAGCGACCGCTCCCCCTAGTAGAGGTAAAGATGGGCGACGAGGCAACGATGCGTCCATTGATAATCGCATGGATCACTGTACCATCTGGTACGGGTTCTCCCGGGCTCACCACCTTGCCAAAGACATTAAATGGAAGCGGCGGTACTGGCGGTGAGTTCCGTAGCGTCACAATATTGCTATTTGCCGCCTCATCGTCTTCATTCTTGCTACGCACCATATAAAATGGTGCTTCGGCCCCGATAGGTGCATCCACATCAATAAAGCGTAGTGCTTCAGTGCCATCATTTCCGTCCGGTTCAACTTCGGCAATAACCGTGACATCGGGATCACCGGGCACAAAGTTATCACGGTCGCTCCGCAGCACCTCATAGATCTGATTGGGCTTCTCATGCTGCCAGATAATAGCGGTTCCATCCGCGACTGCATCGATCGCAGCAATGGGCGCGACCGGTGGCGCATCCTCCGGCAGGATGACGATCTCAAACCGGGTACCACCCACATCCTGGACCGGCGGCAGGTTTGCCTCCTGGAAAACATCGACAATCACCTTGCCTGGTTTTGCTGATGCGTCTGGCGTAAATATAAATTCTACCTCATCACCGTCGGTATCTGGCTGGAGATTAACAAGCCGACCACCATCGCGGTCAATGATGACCGACTGCTCTCCACGCCGCACAATGCCTTCGCCCTGGACCGTTCGCGGATCTGCCAGGTTGCCTGGCCGCAGCTCAATCGTGCCGGGGAATGGCGGAGTGGACTCGATAATGAGATCTGAGTTCTGTTGTCCGATTGGACGGACAACGTATTGCCGATTAATCGGCGTACCCCGTGGAGCCTGGATCACATCAAAGTTCTTCCAGGCGATATTATTGTTGTTCTTCGTCTTTTCAACTGTGTGAACCGTTTCCGGGAACGTCATCGGGTCGGTGTCGGACACCCAGCGGGCCAGCATGCAGTAGTGACCAGGCGCAGGGATCTTATCCACCGGCCAGGGGATCCGCACCGTGCGCTCACGCTCACCCGGAGCAATGGAGATATCGTACCTGGCATTGATCCAGGTCCAGTCACCTGAGACAGGACCACCATCGGGAGCGGATGGATTCCACTGTGACGCGCCACCCAGCGATGAAAAGTAGAGATGCAGATCACCGGTTGCGCCCTGTGGCGGCGACTCCGTATTGGGGCCATTATTGCGTAGCGTGACATAGATATAGGTTTCCGGGTACCCGAATACAACCTTTTGATGCGTGTCACACTCTTCATCACCCATACAGACCTTGATATCCGGACTGTTCCATATGGGCGCAACATTACTTGGTTCATGCCCAACATCGGCCACATGGTCTTTGATCCAGACATCAGGGCGGAACGCACACGTCTCCAGCAAGCTCTTGATCGCATCAAGCGTCCCACTACCATCACTGGCTGTCTCACGGTAGATCCCACCTGTCGTCTCGGCATAGTCCTGCATGACGGGACGCGCCAGTTCTGGATTTGACCAATCGGTCATCGTGGGGACAAAAACCGGCACAATGAAGATACCTTTGGCGGCGGCTTCCAGCGCCCGATTATGGGCATTGACATCATCAACACCCTCTTCATACAGATCATCCAAGCCGCCCGGTTCAGCGTCCGTTACCAGCACAATGATCTTACGCGCTTCAGGCCGCCAGCTTGCCGCAAAATCATCATTTCCATTGATTATCACACGCAACGCCTCGTCGCTTGCTTCTGGCGATCCCTCGCCACCATTGGCAAACAAGCTCTGAATATTGGTGATTACCGCATCGGCATTATCGGGCGCCAGTTCGTTGCGTATGGTGACATCATCCTTAAAGGTAACCAATCCCAGCCGGAGATCACCATCAGAAGCAGTATCGATCTCAGCAATGAGATCTTTGATACCTGCCTTGATATTAGCGATAGCTGATTCCATGCTGCCAGTGTCGTCGATAGCAATGACAATATCCATCGGCCCGCAGAATGCCTCTTGATTGTTTCCAGGCGCAGCCGTGATAAATGGAGTTGCGGTCGATGGTCCATACCCCATAAAGAGCATTAAAAATACCCCCATGAAGAAGAACAGGCGTACCCATGCCGGTTTCGTCCAGGTGAGCATATAACGTTCCTCCTTTAGTCGTTCCGAATAACATGATCGTCTCTATGCCAGCGTGCGTGTAGCATGAACCAGGGGTTCACTTTTTCTGGCGATAAGGGTTCACCTTTGCATGACACTTTGTAGTAAACAGTGTCAAACTGGAGTTAGTTGTTGTAAGACTGTTTGCACCTCCTCTCTCACGACTTCCGCCGCACATGCGGTACCTTCTATGTTGTTCTTTGACGGAAAATGTTCCTCCTCACTTTGGGTTTCTGCTGGCATATGCCGCACTTTGCGAACATGCGCGATTGTGCGCTGCTTTGCACAATCCAGAGAACAGGCCGCACAGCGGTAGCAGGCGGTTTCATTACTCCAGAGACACATGAAAGGTATCTCTCTCCGTGCTCCCAACCGCAGTCAAATGTCAACAGACCCTACACGCTCACAGGGGGACATCGACAATCAGTTGCTTCAATCTGGTTGTATGCAGGTGGTATATATCGACACGCTACGTTGGGAATGATGTGACACTGGTCTGCATACCATATCCATACGCAGTATGACATGGCACACCTGTGGTAAGCAGTAGTGCAGGAGGTGATGGTAACGTCAGGTGTGTGAATACGCTTACTGGTGTTTTGAGGATTTGCTATGATGTTACGATCAGTATTCGTACGCTCTCTACGATAATGAAATCAGCCTCCTTTTACAAGACCCTTTATCCTGCATTACCGTGTGCTGATCTGCCGCAACGTGCAACGAGACTCATTGACACGTCACCATAGTGCATAGATTAATGAGAGGAGGGGAATACACGTGACTAACGTGCAACGAGACTCATTGACACGTCACCATGGCGCATAGATTAATGAGAGGAGGGGAATACACGTGACTGAGGTACGGAGTGCGTGAGAATGGGTGGCTGGTCTTGCACTGCGATGTGGCAGGACTATACGTATCCGGGTGGCACCTGATGGGAGAACACCAGGTGCCACCGGGTTATCTACTGGTACAAGACGGGTTTAACGGACAAGAAGTGGCATATAGACCCTTGAGATAATCTCATCATCGACAGGCTTTTTAGGCAGGGTTACAACGTCCTTTGTACTCATTTCCATTATTGCCGAAAAGCCGCCCTGTTCATCAGTATAGCGTGCCTGGACACCCTGACCGCGATAGTTTCCACCGGGTAGTACCCAGGTAAGAGTATCTTGTACTGGTTGAGAGGCAGTAAAAATGGTAACAGTATCGATAACGACATCGGCACTGCCGCTGCGCCAGACCTTTATATTCAGGAAGGGGTGTTCCGGGTCGGTCGGAAACGTAAAGGGCAGCGCAAACTCCTGGTACACATTGGTAGCCGCAAAGTCCCGGCCGGTCAGATGAAGCGGCCCATACGTGGACTGCGCACCTTCAACCGCGATCCGGGCGATCTCACTGGTTGTTGTATTGTCACTTGCCTTCAACCGGAAGTAGGCTACGAGCGGCTGATCTTTGATGAACCCGGTGGTGCTGAACCAGGCAAACGACTCGCCATCGCCTGGTTCCAGGCGGAAGGCTGTGTTCCCCATTGCATCAGGATCTTGTACCCGTTCCCCGTTGCCCCACCAGAGGTTGAAGAGATCGAACGAGTCATCAGCCAGCCAGCCTGTACTGAACTGCACCTGTGGCCAGCCGCTCTGGTCGGTGCCCGTAATCGTGATTTCAGACCGGGTGGTGCTCATCAGTACATCGCTCAGTTCCGCACGCGGTAGGGTTTCCCCCAGATAAATCGTGTCGCTCACCGTGACCGTGCGCCCCAGATGGTCACGTGTCTTGACATACACCGTACGCCAGCCAGTGCCCGGCTCCAGAGTCCAACGCTTTTCAGCGGTATAGGGCTCCCACAGCGCATCGGCAAATGACGGGTTATTGCTAACCAGCATCTCGACCGCCGCACCCATGCCAACCATATCCCCATCACCTGAAGCGCTATAGATATACAACCCAACCTGTGGGGTCGTCGTTGTTAGCGCTTCATGCTCAATGATGACCGGTGGATAGACCGGGTCATAGCCAAACATCTGCGCAACATACCCCCGATCACCACCACGATAGAAGCCCAGACCAATCTCACGGTGACAGTCACACAGGAGATTCGCACGGTGTCCACTGCTGTCCAGCCAGCCCTGGATAGCATCGGCAGGCGATACATAGCCACAAAACGCATTTTCGGCACCCGCCATACCGGGGTAGCCATATTCACGGGCACGATAGTCTGGCCAGAACCCCCGACTGTCCTGATGTCCACAGTACGGTTTGTGGCGATTTTCAACCGAGTCCCACGCGAACCAGCGGGCAGCCCGGGTCATCTGCACATTTGCTCGTAGTGGCGGGACACCATGGTCGCGCCGGGCCAGGTTGCCCAGGTAGATCGTCATCAACTCGTCATACAGACGGTCGGTGTTCTGAGCCTCACGCCCATATCCAGTACCCGTAAGCAGGGATGTCATCAGGATGACAATGATACCGAGTATCCAATAGTGTTTCATACCAGGTTCGCTCCTATACTATGTACAGAGTGCAAGGCGCTGACGAAATCAAGGCAACAGCAGAGCAGGGAAACCCGAAACGAGTTCCCATCCTGGTTCTTGAGAGAAATATCCGTGTTGAATTAAGGGAGTGAGGCAGATCTGCCTCACTGGATGTACAGACTTACACCGAAACGGGTAGTCATTGTGTCCGGGCGGGTGGAAGCTGTGAGTAGGCACCAACCAGCATTCGTGGCATACGTGCTCCTCCTTCCTGGTGGTTCAATTGCTGCGTCTCCGCAGTACAACTATCCCGAGACATGCTGGCACGCGAACGACAATGGGAGCATTAGATTGCTATTCCGTACCAAACATCTGGGTCCAGTAGTGATGGGCCTGTACGTTACCACTATCATCTTCCATGTAAACATATCCGATACCAATGTCTCGAAATTCACAGTTTAGGATATTGCTGCGATGTCCAGCACTTTGCATCCAGCCCTCGACCGCATCTTCAGCCGTCTCAGGACCGGCAAAGATGTTTTCAGCAACGGCACGAAACGTGTAGCCCACAGCATGTGCCCGATCTCCGAGAGACGACCCATCTGAACTGGTATGCGAATAGAAGTCGTTATATGCCATATCTTCGCTGTGTTGTTGAGCTGCATGCATCAGTCGCGGCTCACGTACTAGCGCAGGACAGCCATGTTGCGCACGGTAAGTATTGGTGAGATCGAGTACCCGCGCAACAGCGGCGTCGCTGCTCGGCCGCTCAGGTACCACCGGGTCAGGACTCGTTGTGGGAGCATACTGCTCTGTCCCCAGCAACCCTAACAGCACGGACCCATTGCTGTGAATCTCAAAGCGTGCCCGCTCAAACCACTGTACGCGGCCCATGCTACCGTCGGGCAGTACTGTTTCATATACCCCGGTCAACGGTAAGCCGAACAGGGCTATATGCTCAGCATCACTGAACCCAGGCGAACCATCGAAATTCAGGCCATAAGCTTGCCAGGTGTTCAAGATGGGCTCACATACATTGAAGCCCGTTTCATTGAAGTAGCGGCAGGTATCCTGCGGTGTCTCACGCGCGGGTGCATCGGTGCGGGCAACATAATCGGCCCCCAGGCGCCCGAGTTGCACATCATAGGGCGGGGGATTTTCGGGATGCAACTCCATCCGCACACGCTCGAACCACTGCACCTGACGCGACTGGCCTTCAATCATTTCCATCTGCGGCGGGGTAACAGGGAACCCGAAGATAGGCAAACCTCCATTCTGCCCCCAGAACTCGCGCATACGTCCATGGATGCAGTGACCTGTCTCTGCAAAGCAGTGACGGGAATGGGAGGACGAAGCCAGTACCGTAGGGAGATCGTGTCCGGCCTGGAGCAAAACCAGCGTCACGATGAATAGGATACGTAGATATCTCTCCATGGTTATTTCTCCTCATGTAGCCACCAATATGCTGATGTATCCGTGGATAAGCATTTACTTCTCATTTGCTTATTTTTAAAGCATCAAATGAAATCCTAGCCCCACTTGAATACGAAAAACCGGCTGATTTTGGGACATGTTCCCCACTCCGGCCTACACGATACCGGAACGTATAAACCATTTCGACACCATGAGCCGTCATGGGGAGTGACACGTCGCAAAAATGACCTTTTTGACCTGCTGGTGGGACAATTTCATGAACCGCCTCTAGAAATAAGCGAACGGTGAGATTTGTGTTCCACACAATAGATTTGTATAGATTTGTAAGGAACTTCGGTCACCGCTGGCGGTTGCTATGGTGATTAACTCGAACTGGTGCAGATAACTCTAATGGTTCACTCCCACGTCGCCGGCACGTAACTTCCCACGCGGCGAGTTGTCGGGCAACCGCCGCAATCGCTTGATTGCGAATAGACGCGATGCTGCGCACCGAAACATCAAATATGGTTGCCAGTTCCTGGTTCGTATGTGACTTGAGTACATAGGCAAGAGAAAGCATGAGATACTGATGACACTCCTGCGGAACCGGCAGATCCCGGGGCCATCGCTGCTGTGACAGGTTGTCAAGTGCCGCCTGGATCTCCGACGACAGCGTACTGGTGGGCGGGCGCAGACAGATCAGTGCTTTGCGGATGCAGTACCAGACCGCACGCTGGCGGTCACTATCATGGACCTGACGTCGCTGCGCCTCAGCATCGATTAACTGAATTGTCATATCCTCAATATATGTCATGCGCAACGTCACAATGGGCTGAAAGGCGGGATAGTCGGTGGAGGTATGCCGCCCCCAACGTTGGAGGGCTGGTTTGAGAAGTTCCTCAAGGGTAGACGCCAGCGTATCGGTCAGTGTCGCATCATGGTCAGTCATCATGGTGTCCTTTCATTTACGTCCTGGTAGCATGTGGTGGACGGAAGATGTGCCATGCGAATGAGAGCGTAGTGCGCTTGATCATAAGAAATAGGACGTATGTGGGAAACG
>CAKZQX010000056.1 GCA_937141995.1 uncultured Chloroflexaceae bacterium
GGAGGCGCTCTTCAGTTCAACCGGAAAAAATTCGGGATGCGCCAGCGCCCAGGCCAGCTTCGGGTCCAGGTGCAGCGGCAGATTACCCCCGGCATTGAAGGGCATCTCGCCCGTAGCAAAGCCATAGTTGCGCAGCAACCAGTCGGCCTGATGCAGCCGCTGCACCCGCAGAAAGGGTGTCGCCTCGGCGGCCTCAAGCGGGGTTCCGCGCGCCGGTCGGAACGCCCCAAAATAGACCCGGCGCAGGCGCAGATCATCGTAGAGCCGCGTGCTCATCCCCAGCAGATCGCGGTCCTGCTCTCCGGCAGCGCCCACCACAAACTGCGTTGCCAGCCCGGTTAAGGGCAACTCCGCGTGCTGCTGCCAGGTATGCGCCCAGCGCAGGCGCTCCAGCAGATCGTTATGCCAGTCCCGCTGCGGTGAAACCCGCGCCAGGTAAGCGGGACCAGGTGCTTCCAGGTTCAGGCTCACCCGATTTGCCAGGCGGGCCGCCCGCTCGACATCACCGGCAGTGGTGCCGGGCAGCAGTTTGACATGCACATAGCCGTCATACTGGTGCTGTGTGCGCAGCGCTTCCACCCCATCCAGCATCTGCCCGACCGCCCGATGAATATCCCCATCCACCGCGGTTGAGAGAAAGAGCCCCTGCACAGCACCGGCCTGGTAGCGCGGCAAGAAGATGCGCGCCAGTTCCGCCGGTTCCAGCGCAGCCCGCTCGGTTGTGTCGTTGTCGGCGCGCAGGGGGCAGTAGGCGCAGTTCCAGGCGCAGGCACTGCTCATCAGCAGGCGCAAGACCGGGCGGGCCTTGCCGTTATCGTCGTCCACGGCGGTGCCATCCGGCCGGCGGGCTTTCTTCGGCGTAAACCGCCGCCCGTTCTGACCGAAGCTGTCGCAGACATCAAAGCGCGCGGCCGGGGCGAGCAGGTCCAGTTTGGTTTCGAGATCCATAGGCATGAGCAGAATTTATTGTGTGCTTTATCTATGATCGGGCAATGTCTGGTAGTATCGTACCACATACTGCGGGTATAATGAGACAGATACCCGGTGATGTAAACTTATGCGGTAAGGAGGTCGCAGTGCAAACAGAGGTAAACAGCATCACCCTCAACTATCGAGACCAGGGTCAGGGTACGCCCCTGCTGCTCGTGCATGCATTCCCGCTGAGTGGTACGATGTGGCAGCCCCAGATTGATGTGCTGTCCGAGCAGTTTCGGGTTATCGCGCCCGATCTGCGTGGCTTCGGAAAGAGCGCGGTGCCGCCCGGTCCCTACGCGATGGAGATCTTCGCCGATGATCTGGCGGGATTGCTGGATACATTGAACATAGAACGTGTGGTGCTGGGGGGACTGTCGATGGGGGGCTATATCGCATTTGCCTTCTGGCGGAAATATGCCACACGGGTGCAGGCACTCGTCCTGTCGGACACGCGCGCAAATGCCGATACCGAGGAGGGCAAAGCGGGGCGCGAAACCAATGCGCAGATTGCCGAGGCGCAGGGGCCCGGCGCTATCGCCGATCAAATGCTGCCCAAATTACTGGCAACCAATGCCTCCCCCGAACTTCAGGCGCAGGTGCGGGGCATTATCGAGCGCAACTCACCACAGGGAATTGCCGGCGCGCTGCGCGGGATGGCGCTACGTCCGGACTCAACCGGACTGCTTCCCCAGATCAGCGTCCCGACGCTCTTCCTGGTCGGCATGGAAGATACGCTCACAACGCCCGATGTCATGCGCGAGATGCAGACCGCCGTACCCAACAGCCGACTGGTCGAGATTCCCGGCGCGGCGCATGTCGCCAGTCTGGAAAACCCTGCCGCCTTCAACACAGCCCTGAGCGAGTTCTTACGCACCCTCTAGCGCGGCGTATGTCTACGCCCTAAATACGGACTACGGATTACGGACTACAGACTACGCCACAGATCATCGTCCCCCAGCCCAGCGCTCCTGGTAATCCTGCCCCAGCACAACTACAATATCGGTCTGGTAGGGTGCCGGGGGCGTGTCTGCGGCGGGTTCGGCCTGCACATAGTTCGACTCGACACCGAGGAGTTGCGCCAGCCGCCGGCGGGTCTCCGGATGATTGGTGTAGTCAATAATCAGTGTATGCTCGTAGAGGCCGGGCGCATCGCCGGCTTCGGCCATCAGGAAGCCCTGTGATTCCAGGTTGTTCGTCACGCGGGTCGCCAGGCCGCGCACGCCCGCGCCATTCTGCACCTGCACCCGCGCAACGTTGCCGTTTGCATCGGGACCGGCCAGCAGGCGCGCAACCTGCGCTTCCACATCGCGCTGGTCCCAGTAGATATCCGAGCCGGCTTCCGTCACAATACGCACATCATCCGGGTTAATGCTCAACTGGACAATTCGCTCCGGCGTGAGCATCTGTGCCAGGTTGACCAGATCACGGAGCACCGCCGGGTCGCTGAGCGGGAGTGTCGTCGCAATGGTCTGCTGAAGATCGTTGACCAGTTCCGGCAGGAGTGTCGCCTGATCGAGCAACCCGCGCTGACGTATGTCACGCAACATCGCCTTGAGCACCTGCTGCTGGCGGCGGCTCCGGTCAAAATCGCTGTCGCTATGGCGAGAGCGGGCATAGTGCAGCGCCGTATGCCCATCCAACACCTGCAGACCGGCGGGAATATAAATGCGCTCATAGCCGAAATCCTCGGTGGGATATTCGGGGTCCAGCAGCGGACGTGGTACATCAACGGTAATCCCGCCGAGTGTATCTACAATCATCTCGAAGCCGTGAAAATCAACCTGCGAAATATAGTCAATCTCCAGTCCCAGAAAATTCTCAACCGTTTCAGCGGCGAGAGCGCCCCCGGCGGCCGCGGGCTCGGTTCCGCGGCCGTACAGCGTATCGGCGTTGGCATAGCCATAGGTGTAGGCGGCGTTGATCTTTTGCTGCCCCAGTCGCGGAATCTGAACTACCGAGTCGCGCGGAATTGAGAGCATCCCGGCCCAGCGTTCCACCGGATCGACATGCACGACAATGAGTGTATCGCTACGCACACCTTCGTCGGGGTCATCGCGCTGATCGACCCCGACCAGCAAGACGTTGAAAGGCTCACGCAGCGTTTTCATCTGGGGTGTGGCGGCGGCTTCCTCCCCCGGTGCATTGTCACTATTACTATCGGCAACAGCCTGGCGCGGGTCACTCTGCTCAAGTGCTTCCAGGGTTTCCGTAGCGCGGCGCGTGACAAAAGAGAAGAAAATGCCGGCAAGTATCAGGATAAAGAATGCGCCTACGAGGATCGACTCGCAGCCACTGCGGTGTTTGGAGCGTGCCCGCATCGGACCGCCGGTACGACGCAGAGCTACACGCTCACGCGCGGTACGATACGGGTGTCGGGAACGTGTAGAAGGCATCAGCTTCCTCAAGTAAGATTATCGGCAGGTCATACAGATTTATACCATAGTGTGGCACAATCAGGCAATAACGCCAGGATGTGCGGTTCACCCGCGCGCACCACTCTGCTCAAACGGCACACTCAACCGGAGGCGGCGAATATGGCTCGGCTCCTGATCGGGCAAGATTGCCAGCGTGACAATACTGATATCATCACTGGGTTGCCCGCGATCCAATTCCAATGCTCGCCGCAGGAGCGTCTCGGTCAGCACCTCCGGCTCGCGGCCTTCATCAGCCGGCCAGCGCGACAGGTAGTTGATCAGTTCGATGTCTTCGCCAAACTGTTCACCCGCGCGCAGCAGGCCATCGGTGAACATGACAATATAAGTATATGGTTCAACCGGGTGCTCAGTTATCACCGGCCTGGTCATCGCATAGAGCCCGATCGGCTCTGCCGGCTCATTGTAGTCGTGCAATCCCTGGGGCGTCAACACGAAGAAGGGTGTCGGGTTATTGCGTGACATCAGTATAGTACCACTCACAAAATCCACCGACAGAATGTTGAGCGTCGCCGCCACCTGCCCCATCCGGTAGGTGTAGAGATAATCATGTACCGCACGCGCAACGGCCCCATCGCGCGCGCCATCTTTCAGCAGTGAAATCGCCCGGTTTGTCACCAGGTTGCTTAACGTTTTGGCCCCACGCCCGCTGCCCTGTCCATCGACCAGTACAACTGAGAAACCGCCACCGGGACGTTCAATCGTTTCCAGGGTATCACTACTATCGACTGCGGTAACGCGGTTGACCTTGGCAACAGCAATGTGAACAGTCAGCATGGTCACCTCCCCCGATCCAACGAAGTTTCTTCGCTCCTGGTATTGTAGGGGCTTTCGATATTCTAAGCAAATACATTGCGCGCCGCAAGATGAGCAGGTCGTGACAAATAGCGAGAACCCAGCCATAGCGAACAACGCGGGTCTGACGCATGGCTACTGGGCAACATGTTTGTTCTATATTCTGTGTTTGCCTATGTTTCCTCTCGGTCTCCGCGCCGGAAGCCCATGCTATAATCCGGAAAACCTACAAAAGCTAGTTGAAGAAGGAGGACGATGATGTCTGAACCGCGCGTTTTCAATAACCTGATCGGTGGCGAGTGGGTTGCCTGTAAACGCGGCAAGACATTTGCAAATCGCAATCCCGCGCAGACCGACGATATTATTGGTGTTTTCCAGGATAGTACCGCCGAAGATGTCGCGGATGCCGTCGCCGCCGCCCAGGCGGCCTATGCGCTCTGGCGGCGGGTACCTGCGCCCAGACGGGGCGCGATCCTTTTCCGCGCCGCGCAACTGCTGGTGGAGCGGAAAGAGTTGTACGCCCGCGATATGACCCGTGAGATGGGCAAGATCCTGCACGAGACGCGCGGCGATGTGCAGGAAGCTATCGACATGGCCTTTTTTATGGCGGGCGAGGGGCGGCGACTCTATGGGCAGACCACTCCCAGTGAGTTGCCCAACAAATTCCAGATGAGCGTACGTATGCCGCTGGGGGTCTGCGGCCTGATCACGCCCTGGAATTTTCCAATGGCGATCCCTTCCTGGAAGTTGCTGCCCGCGCTGATTGTCGGAAATACGGTTGTGATCAAACCGGCCAGTGATGCGCCGCTGAGTGCCTTTAACCTGGTGCAGGCACTGATCGATGCCGGGGTGCCGCCGGGGGTTGTCAATATTGTGACGGGAAGTGGCTCACAGGTTGGCGAGCCGCTCCTGCGCCATCCCGAGGTCAAAATTATCTCGTTTACCGGCAGCACCGCCACCGGGCACCAGATTGCGCGCATCGGTGCGGAGCATCAGAAGCATGTCTCGCTGGAGATGGGCGGCAAGAACCCGATCATTGTGATGGAGGATGCCGACCTGGATCTGGCGGTTGATGGGGTGCTGTGGGGGGCGTTTGGGACGACGGGGCAGCGCTGTACGGCGGCCAGCCGGTTGATTGCTCATCGGGATGTGGTAGAGCCCCTGGCTGAGCGCCTGGTTGCGCGGACTAATCAACTGAAGGTGGGGAATGGGCTTGAAGCGGGGATTGATGTGGGGCCATGCATCAACCAGGGGCAACTCGACACGGTGAGCGAGTATGTGAAGATTGGGCAGGAGGAAGGGGCGCGGTTGTTGTGTGGCGGGCAGCCGTTGCGAGGTGACGCGCATGCCGGTGGCTTCTTCTACGCGCCAACGATCTTCATCGACGTGCGGCGCGATATGCGTATCGCGCAGGAGGAAATCTTCGGGCCGGTGCTTAGTATCATTCCCGTGGATAGCTTTGAGGAGGCGATTGAGGTTGCCAATGATGTGCCGTATGGACTATCATCGGCGATCTACACCCGCGATGTCAATCGGGCATTTGTGGCGATGCAGGAACTCTACACCGGCATTGTCTACATTAACGCACCAACCATCGGGGCCGAGATTCATCTACCCTTTGGCGGCACCAAGGGTACGGGCAATGGGCATCGGGAAAGCGGCCCACAGGCGCTTGATCTCTTCAGCGAGTGGAAGAGTGTGTATATCGACTACAGCGGCGGACTACAGCGCGCGCAGATTGATAATACGTAGGTGTTGTGAAGAACAAAGCAGCCGAGAACAAAGAACAAATAAGGGGCATTGTTCTGATGAAATGACAGGACTTACGCGGTTGAGCTCCAACCCGGACGTTTGCCCCGATGGAAGCCGGCTTCGCCTGCGGCAGCATGGTACTTCTTTTTTCTTTTTCACGAACATGTGGCTCCTTGAGCCACATGTTCGTGAAAAAGAATGGTCTGTTCCGCCCTGCCGGAGGCGAAATCACCTTCCAGGTCAGTGACCGCGTAACTCCTGTCATTTCACAGGAGTTACGCGGTCGGTTCCAAACCAGGTATTCACCTAGATGAACGGCCCGATTCGCCTGCGGCAGCATGGTACTTTTTTTCTTTTTCACAAACATGTTGCTCTCAGAGACTGTCTGAAACGGGGTGGTCATGGGGCAATACCTTTCAAATAGCAGAACCTGTGCGGTAGCATGACAAAC
>CAKZQX010000057.1 GCA_937141995.1 uncultured Chloroflexaceae bacterium
GGCGCAGCGGTTGCTGTGGGTACCGTCGTACTGGGTGGGGGGGCGGTGGTTGCTGTCGGCTCAAGTGGTGCGGGCGCGGTTGGCGTGTCGATTACCGCAGCCGCGGCTGTATCGGTCAGTAGGATGGCCGGGTCGGTTGCCGGCAGCGCGGTCGTTGCGCCCACGGGTACCGTCGGTTCGGTTATCTCAGTTGAAATGATGCCCGCGCCTCGCTCCGGTTCATTCCCATCATCGCGAAAGGCCAGCGCCAGCCCCCCGACCATGACGAGCAGCAGCAGGACGGCAACCAGCGGCACCTGGATCAACCGGCCCCATGAGCGGGTGGCTGGTGTGGGCGGATTGACCTGCATCGTCTGTGTGGCCGAGGAGGGCGTGCCGGGCACCGTTGGTGCGACGATGGAGGGATGGGAGGCAGCCGGCGGCGGCGCAACCAGCGCCTGGTGCAACGCCTGCACCAGTACACCCGCCGTCGGATAACGCTCGTCGGGATTCTTGGCGAGTGCCCGTAACAGCACCGCATCCACTGCCGGTGAAAGTGTGGGATTGAGCGTTGAGGGTGCCGGCGGCGGCTGGTAGAGATGCGCCATCAGCACTTCCTGCGTGCTGCCGGTAAAGGCACACTGACCCGTCAGCGCGCGGAACCCCAGCATCCCCAGCGCGTAGACATCCGCCCGCCCATCGACGGCGCGGTTGCCAATCTGTTCGGGGGCCATATAATCGGGCGTGCCGATCAGCGCGCCGGTTGTGGTCAGGCCGGGCGTATCGCGCACCTTGGCAATCCCAAAATCGCTCAGATGGGCGGTTGCGCTATCCAGACGCGGCACGGGCGGCGCGGCGGGCGCGAACTCCAGCAGAATATTGCCGGGCTTGATATCCCGGTGGACGATGTTCTGCGTGTGGGCATAATCCAGAGCGCCGGCAACCTGTTCCAGCAGCGGCAGCAGTTCCTCCAGGCGGAGTGTTCCCCGCTCGTTCAATACCTCCTGCAGGGACGGTCCGCTGAACAATTTCATGGCGATAAAGACAACACCCTGTTCCTCGCCAACATCATAGATCGGGACAACATTGGGATGATCCAGACGAGCGGCAGTAATTGCCTCGCGTTTGAAGCGCTCAACCAGCGTTTTGTCGGCCAGATATTGCGGATAGAGCACCTTGACGGCAATATCGCGGTGGAGGGTAGCATCATGCGCGCGATAGACGGCCGCCATACCGCCATGCCCCAGGAGCGCGGTAATGTTGTACCGCCCAAGATGCTGATTGATAAGCGCGTTAAGCATGCCACCACACCTGTAATCACATACCGTGAGCGAAGATGTTGCTATTCTATCAACAATTGCGAGATGATTGTTCGACGATTTCTCAACAACTTGAACGCAACCACCCCAAATTATAGCACGCTATCTCACACTATTCTCAGATCCAACCCACGGGAATTCAAACAGTGGTAAACTAGAGCCAGGGTGCCGTCTGAATATCACACATTTATCAGCCTTTGTAGTAGACGTGTATGCTATACTATGCCGAATGTTTGACCCGGCATAGTTCCGGCTGATATGGAACCGCACATTTGCTAATCGGTGGATAGAACTTATGACATCAGACCGCTATACGCGCAAAACCTATGCTGGTAAGATGGTGCCACGTCGCCCGACTTACCCCCGTTTGCTGCGACGTGGTCGGGCCGTCAATCGTCCGCATTCCACGATGACGGGCTTTATCATGCGGGGAATTGGCGTTTTCTTTGTGCTGGCTGTAGTGGTGATTGCCGCGTTTGCCCTCAGCAGTTACAGCGCCTATGCGCAGATTACCGCTTCGCTCAAACCCCGCCTGGACGCACTGAACAACCGTGATGTGTTTGAGACATCGCGGATCTATGACCGAAATGGGACGCTGCTCTACGAGTTTTTTGATGCCGGCAGACGTACCAATATTGATCTAGCTGATGTCTCGCCGCTGGTCATCAGTGCAACTGTAGCAATTGAGGACAAAACCTTCTTCACCAATGCCGGCGTGGACTACGAAGGGATTGTCCGCACACTCTACAGCAGCCTCAGCGCCGGCGAGGAGACCGGTGGCGCTTCGACAATTACCCAGCAGGTGATCAAAAATATTGTCCTGACCGACGAGGAACAGCAGTATGAGAACCGCTATCAGCGCAAGGTCAAAGAGATCTTTCTGGCGCAAGAACTCAACGAACTCTACAGCAAAGAAGATATTCTGGAACTTTACCTTAATGAGATCTTCTATGGCAATCTGGCCTATGGTATTGAGGCGGCCAGCCAGACCTACTTTGGGATTCCATCCAAAGATCTGAACCTGGCCCAGGCCGCCCTGCTGGCCGGACTGCCGCAACTGCCCACTCAATATAACCCGATCAACCATCTCCAGCGCGATGAAGAGAGTGGCGTGGGTGTGCTACCGGGGGTGACGCTCGAAGAGGGCTGGGTCAGTCCGGCCTACCAGTTGCCGGCGACGATTGTGCCAACCAAGTGGCGGCAGATCGCAGTCTTCCGCCAGATGGTGGATGAGGGCTATGTCACCGAGACCCAGGCGCGGGTGGCGATTGCGCAGGATCTGCAGTTTGCGCCCCAGGAAGTTCCGCTCAATGCGCCCCACTTTGTCTTCTATGTGCGCAACCTGCTCCAGGAGCGCTACGGACAACAACTGGTCAGCGGGGGTGGCCTGGAGATTCATACCACGCTCGATCTGGATATGC
This sequence comes from uncultured Chloroflexaceae bacterium, assembly GCA_937141995.1. Classification (GTDB taxonomy): domain Bacteria; phylum Chloroflexota; class Chloroflexia; order Chloroflexales; family Chloroflexaceae; genus CAKZQX01. The sequence goes on from CAKZQX010000057.1 coordinate 2,720, forward strand.
AGCGGATGGTGCAGGCCAAAGCTGCCGAACATATTAATGGGCTGGATGCACGCAATATTCATAATGCCGCCGTGGTGGTAGTGCAACCCAATACCGGGCAGATCCTGTCCATGGTCGGCAGTATCGACTATAACGCGGTTGAATCTACCCGCACACCCGGCCAGGATGGCAATGTCCTTGATGGGCAGGTCAATGTTGCCACCCGCGAACGGCAACCCGGCTCGGCGCTCAAGCCGTTTACCTACCTGGCGGCGATGGAGCAGGGCATGACGCCTGCCTCGATTCTGTGGGATGTGCCTACCGAGTTTCCGCTGACAAATGGCGAGTGGTATGCGCCGGAGAACTACAACAGTCGCTGGAACGGGCCAGTGCGAATCCGTACGGCGCTGGCAAACTCGCTCAATATGCCGGCGGTCAAGGCGCTCAAGTTTGCCGGAGTGAACTACACCCTGCAGTTCCTCGACCGGGTGGGCATCAAGTCGGGCCTCAAGCGGGGCGACGGCTTCTATGGTCTGTCGCTGACGCTGGGCGGCGGCGAGGTGACGCTGCTGGAGTTGACGACCGCCTACAACACGCTGGCAAATCGCGGGCGTTATATTCCGTCAACACCAATCCTCAAAATCACCGATGGCGACGGCAATGTGCTGGAAGAGTATCGTCCCGGGCGGGGCGAGCAGGTGGTCGACTCGGGTATGGTCAGCATCATCACCGATATGATGAGCGATGACGAGGCGCGCGAGCCAATCTGGGGGCGCAACAGCAAATTACAACTCTCGCGCCCGGCGGCCGTCAAGACCGGTACCAGTAATGACTGGCGCGATGCCTGGACGCTCGGCTTTACGCCCTTTGTCACCGTGGGTGTCTGGAGCGGCAACAACAACAACGAGCCGACGAGCAAGGTTGAGAGTCTCGAGGGTGGCGGGATCATCTGGCATAATGTTATGGAGGAGTTGTTTGACTGGATCGAGAGTGATCCGAAGTACCGCGAACTCTTTAGTGAACCTTTCCCCGGTGACGATATCCAGGAAGAGTTTACGCTAGCGGCCAATGTCCAGAACAAATCGGTATGTCGGCTGCCGGGACCGTTTGGCGGCTACAACGAGGAGTTGTTCACAACCGATATGATCCGGGCCAATGCCCGTGAAGAAGGCAACGAAGACGCAGAGTTGCAGGGGCAGATCGGCGGCGCATGTGATTTTTATCAGCGGTTTACCGTGGTGCGCACCGGCAGTAACAGTGGCGTCAGATACTGTATTCCGCGATCGGGCGACCGCTATCCGCCCAGTATGCTGACGAGTGTCACCATCTGGAAAACTCCTCCCACCGAGCCGAATGTGCGGGTCCAGTATGTCTGGTCGAGCGGTAGTGCCGGTGGCGGCAACTTCCCGCTCTGTTCGTCGCGTATGTTTGTGCGGCCAACGGCAGCCGCAACCAATACGCCTGTGCCACCCACAGCCGTCCCCGCGCCGGCCGAAGGTGCCGTCCGTATGCCGAATGTCATCGGTCTGGGTGAGAACCAGGCCCGGACGGTCTTACAAAGCCTGGGCGTGAGTGCAATCTACGCGGACTACCAGTCGCGTGAGCGCATCCCGAATATCTACGACCAGTATGCGCCCTACACCGTCATTAGCTCACAGCCGGGAGTAGGCGCCTGGATTCTCCCCGGCACGACGGTAGTGCTGGGCATCCGCGGCCCGGATAGCCAGCCGGCCCCGCAACCCGATGTACCGGTGCAACCACAGCCACAGCCACAGCCGCAGCCGCAGCCGCAGCCGGAACCCCCACCGCAGGAGCCACAACCGCAGCCGCAGCCGGAACCACCGCCACAGGAGCCACCGCCGGCACCGCCGCAAGACCCGCAGCCGCGGCCAATCTTCCCGCAGCCGGGGACAGCGGTACCGCTGCCGGGCGTACGGCTGCCGGGGCAGTAAGTCTGGAACAGAGTAAGCACATGGACGAAAGCGCATCATGCTTTCGTCCATGTGCTTCGTCAGGATATTTGAAAAATCGTCGCCCAGCCTGCTGGAGGCGATTTAGTAAATAGCTCCCGGCACTATTCCCACGGCCCCAGCACCGGCTCGATGGTGCGGGCAAGCCGGGCAAACGCATTGGCAACCGGCGACAGGCGCAGCAGTCGCCGGCCCAGACGCAGCATATCGCGGGCAAACGCCAGCAGTTGTTCAGTAGCGCGGTGGCCGGGTGTGCCGTCATACATCCAGAAGAGCAGCATCCCCAGTTGTGCCGCATACAGCACAACGGCGACATCGCGCAACGCCTCCTGCGGGGGGGCATCGGTTGCGCCCGCCACCAGCGCGACAAAGGCATCCCCGGACAGCGCGCGCACATCGGCAGTCTGGGTGCCTAACACGCCCAACTCATTCTCCGGCGACATCGAAGCACCCAGGATGGCCCGGAAAAGCTCGCGGTAGGGTTGCATTTGCCCGATCCGAAAGCGCATAATCTGCTCAAAGCGATTTGCCAGCGGCGCGGCGGGCAGCATGTCAACCTGCGCGGCCAGATCCTGCGCCATCCGCCGGTAAAGCGCCAGCACCAGATCTTCCTTGCGCGCAAAATAGCGATAGGTCAGCCCGATGGAGCACTCCGCGCCGGCGGCGATATCACGCATGGTCGTCGTGTGATACCCCTTCTGAATAAACAGCGTCAGCGCCGTATCGAGAATGTGCTCGCGTGTGCGCTCGCCTTTGGGCGTTAAACCGGCTGGTGAATGCATACCTGTGTGACTCTACCTACAAAGCCCCTACGTCTCACGCTCCAGCGCAAACGTAGCCAGTTCGGTCAATGCCTGGCGCGCAGGTGAGGGGGCAAACCGATCCAGGTGGGCCACGGCACGCCGGGCATACATCGCCGCGTCGGCATACGCGCGTTCCACCCCACCACACCGGATAACCTCGGCAACCGCCTGGGCGACCGCAGCGTGCGACAGGTTTGGTCGGTTAACAATATCATGCAGTAGCGGGCTACTGCTATGGGCAACGGCATAGATCAACGGCAGCGTAATCGTACCCTGCCGTAAATCATTCCCGGCGGGTTTCCCCAGCGTTGCCTCATTCCCGGTAAAGTCTAACACATCATCCACGATCTGGAACACCAGTCCGAGATCATAACCATACTGCTCCAGCGTGGTAATATCGGCGTCACTCCCGCCACCAAGCGCCATACCGGACTGGCAGGCGGCTGCAAATAACGAGGCCGTTTTGCAGCCGATCTTAAAGAGATACTGCTCCAGCGCGATCTCCAGCGGAGCTACATCGGTGACCGGGTTTAACTCACCCTCGACAATCGTCTGCACCGTATCGGTAAAAAAGGTAATCACGCGCGGATCGTCCGCCTGGGCCATTTCGGCCGCCGCCCGGCCAAAGAGATAGTCGCCCACCATCAGCGCGACATCACTATCCCAGCGGGAGTGAACGGTAATTCGGTTACGCCGCTGGTCGGCCTGATCCACCAGGTCATCATGGACCAGGGAGGCGGTATGGATAAACTCGGCAGTGGTGGCGGCCGGCATCACCCGCTCCAACGTATACTGGCCGAGCCGGGCGGCGAGCAGCACCAGTCCGGCGCGTAACCGTTTGCCCCCCGCCTGGATGGTGTGCGTGCCGGCCGCCGTAATTACTGCCGAGCGCGCCACACTACGCTCCAGCAGCGCCTCCTCAACCT
>CAKZQX010000058.1 GCA_937141995.1 uncultured Chloroflexaceae bacterium
GGGTGAAAAGCCCTGCACAATCTGGGCATTTGGATCAAGAATCGCCTGGCGCAGATACTCCTCATCGGCAGTAACGGTTGTGCCGTCTTCCAGCGTTACCTCGTGTCCAAAGAGCCCCTGCCAGGTCGGCCCGACCAGTTGCGTACCGTCAGTCGAGTGGCAACTGATGCAACCCATACTGGTGGCAAGCTCCTCGCCACGCGCCGCCGCGTCGCCGGTACCTCCTTCTGCGCCACCCTGCTGGCCGGCAACCCAGGCGTCAAAATCGGTCGGTTCCATCACCACCACCGGGCTGTTCATGTAGGCATGCGCGCCACCACAGAGTTCGGCACAGCGCACTGTGTACTCGCCGACTTCGGTTGGCGTAATCCGCAGATCGCGGACAAACTCCTCGCCGCCGGGAATCGCATCCTGCTTCACGCGGAATTCCGGCACCCAGAAGGAGTGGATCACGTCGATTGAGGAGAGGCGCAATAGCACCTGGCGATCCTTGGGCAGATTCAGCGCAGGTGAGGTAATGCCATAGTCGGGATACTCAAAGCTCCACGACCACTGGAAGGCAGTGACATTCACCACGAGCGCATCGGGATCGATCCGGCGTGTCTCGTCCAGTGACTGCGCACCGATGAAGGAGAAGTAGAGCACAATCACCAGCGGAATAATGGTCCAGAAGATCTCCAGTCCGGTATGTCCCTCAAAATGGTCGCCTTCGCCGGTTTCACCCCCGCGGCGGCGAAAAACAATCAGGCTGTAGAGCATAAACACAACAATCAGCGCAAAGAGAAAAGAGATAATCCGGAAGTGCATCGAGAAGAGGTTGTCAATGGACACCGCCTGTGCGCTGGACTGTGGTGGGAGCAGTGGGAGGTTGTCAAGCAGATAGCTCACTCCCAGGGTGGTAAAAATGATCAACACCGATACGATCAGAAAGTGTTTTAGGTACTTCATGCAGAACCCCTCATTCCTGGTGGAAAAGCTGGACGATGAGTTAGATAATCAATCGCTCAGGAGCAACAGATTGTGCAGAAAGATACAATTGCTCGCTGCACACGAGTTTGCCTTTCGTGTGGTATACCAGGGTAGTAGAAAACATTCCAACAGCTATCCCCTTCGCGCCTGCTGGCTGGAGTGCGATAAAGCGGGGCTTCTAGTAGGGGTTTAGCCCGCGACAGACCGTCGGGGCTGAACAGTATTGACTAAATGAAAATAGTGCGTTTCTTCACAAGTTTCATTGTGCGCGTAGTATAGCACGGTCATTTAAAGCTGTCAACCAGTAAATCTGCATCCTGACGCAACAAAATGTGTACAAAAGCTTGACAAATGTGCGCAACTTTTGCAACATTTCTGGTGCATGCGACTGCTTTTGCTATGCTTTAATGTGTGCCTATTTGTTTCACATGCAACAAAATCCGGGGAAAGGCGGTGTGGACATTCTATCGTAGGCAAAAAGGAGCGCGTGCAAATAACTGGAGGGCAGGTCAGTCTAACCCATGTGTGCGCAAAATCTGTGCAACGTCCGGCCCTTGCAGCCGGTATGGCAGAAAAAACGGCGCAAATGCGCGTTGAGCAAATAACCCGGATATGCCATCCTGGAATATCGGTTGCAACCGGTAGAATGCCTGCCGGGGCTGACCGTGGAGTTAGTGCAACCGGAAGGTGCGTGTTCTGGGGACTGCTCCATCAGCGATGCCGCCGGCACGGCGGGAAAAACGGACGCGCAGAAGCGCGTCCCTACTGCAAGGATTCGGGGGTGACGCGGTTGACCATTGCGGTGGCCGCCTGCTCAAAGTAGGTGCGCATAACGCTGCGGGCCGGTTCAGCAATACCGACCTCATCAATCGCCGCCAACATATGCTCCAGCCAGGCATCACGCTCCTGCTGCCCGATGGGGAAGGGGTTATGGCGCATGCGCAACCGGGGATGCCCGCGCGACGCCCGGTAGCGCGGCGGCCCCCCGAAATACTGCGTCAAAAAGAGAAACTGATGCTCCTTGCCCGGCTCCATATCCTCCGGGAACATTGGCCGCAGCCGGGGATCATGCTCAACGCGCTCGTAGAAGCGCTCGACCAGTTGGCGGAAGATCGCATCGCCGCCCAGGTCTTCATAGATGTTGCGATTACTCATAGCCGCTGTTTTCTGATTGGTAGGCTTATGTATGCCATTGTACCATGGCTCCCGCGATGTCCCGATTAAAATCTCGGTAGTGGCTGAATCCGGAATGATCGCATTAGGATGATCGCGCCACCCTGCTGCTACAAGCCGCCGTGGCACTTTGGGACGCGTCATTCGACATGCAGCCACTACCAAAATCTCAACGTTCATCAAACTGTGCCTAAACTCCGTCCTCCGTCCTCCGTCCTCCGTCCTCCATCCTTCGTCCTCCATCCTTCGTCCGAACCTCGTTCTTCGTGAACAAACCTACAACCTCTGATTTAGCTTTGTTGTACCACAATTGCAAAAACCGCGTTTGTGAATAAGACTGCAAAGAATAAACTTACTGAAACGGCATGTTTGGTTGCTTTGTGAACAAAAGTACAGGGGTTTTTTAGATATGATCGCGGCGACATCATCAAAAACCGCGCTTGTGAATAAGGCTGCAAAGAATAAACTGTACTAAATAGTGATCCCTCTGTTATGATGCCTTGAGAAACCCTTCCTGTTTGTTATATGTGCAATGGAACCTATTGACAATCTGTAAACACTATGTTAAATTGAGATGGACTTAAACGGATATGATACAAAGGTACGTCACAAACTGCAGAAAAGTGGTACAAACGGCGTCGCGTAGACCAGGCCAAGTGAACCGTTCTGCCCGCGTTACACGAACTGTTTCACTTTAAGTATGCTATTTAACCCATCTGGCGGCTTGTACTCGTGCTGCTACATCATCTTATCCCGGATAGTTATCCGTTATCTCGATAGGAGATAGCCGGCTATCGGATAGCGATTTATCATCTCGCTCTCTTTTCCACAATCAAATAACACGTTTGATGGTCCTGTGTGTTCCATATTTCTATCGGAATCACAACAGGGTAGGATCGCAGTGCGTCACAAAACTGGTTGTGTGGACCAGTGTGGCGTCGGGAGGCTTGGAGCGCCATTACCAAGGAACTGAGGAGGTGCGGTATGGAAGCTGAAATGCGCTTGTTCGTCGACTCACTGGAACGGAATCTGACCCCGGAAGACATTGTCAATCTTGAAGCCTGTATGGATTGCAAATTGTGCGGAGATGCCTGCGCCTGGTATCTGGGCACAACCGATGAGAAACTGCATCCAACCTACAAGACGAACTTTGTCCGCGATATTTACAAACGCTACCTGACGATTGAGGGCAAGCTTGCGGGGGCAATGGGGCTTATGCCGACCCCGACAGTCGCCGATCTGCGGGAGCACATGGAGTATTTCTGGAAGTGTACCGCGTGTGGTCGCTGTACCCTGGCCTGCCCGGCCGGGATCAGCACGCGCAGTCTGGTGCGGATGGCCCGCGCCGCGTATACCGATGCCGGTTTGAGCCGCGAGAATCCTACGCTGAACTCGATTATCGAAAACCTGGAGACCAAACTGCACAGTTTTGGCCTCTCTCGGGAGCAGATTATGGCGCGTTACAGCCTGTTCCTCGGCTCCCAGGATATCGAAATGGCTGTGGATATCGAGGGTACCGACATCCTGTTTGTCTGTCCCTCGGCGGCGAATACCAAGATCCCCGACTATGCTACCAAAATTATGGCGATCATGAATGCGGCCGGTGTGAACTACACTGTCTCTTCTCGTCTGCTGGAGACCGGCACCGAGGCGGACCATGTCATCGTGCATCACGAACTGGCGCGCATGATCCTGGAGGCCTGGGAAGCCGAAGCCGAGCGCCTGGGTGTGCAGCAGGTCATGGTGGCCGAGTGTGGCTGCGATACGCGGTCGCTCTTCTTTGAGGCCACGGAACTGCTGGGGCGGCCCTTCAAGTTCCCGGTCATTCTGTTCGACCCGATGATCCTCGCGTATATTAAGGATGGCCGGTTGCCGGTTGAGAAGGTGGACAGCAGTATTACCCTGCATGATCCCTGCCATTCTACCCGACTGGCGGGGATTGGCGATGCGATGCGCGAGTTGCTGAACTGCCTGACGACCAACTTTATCGAGATGACCCCCAATCGGGAGTATAACTACTGCTGCAACGGTGGTGCCGGGGGGATGCGGCTTCCCGAAAATACGCCGGTGCGCCGCCAGATCTCCACAATCAAGGCCAATCAGATCAAAAACACGGGCGCGGAGTATGTGACAACGCCCTGTGTGGTCTGTATGCTGACCCTCGATGACACCTGCCAGACCTACAACCTCGGCAAAAATAGTGAAGGCACGCGCGCGGCGACCATGTTGTTCGAGGTGCTCTACGATGCGATGTACAAGGCACTGGAGCAGCGGGGCGAACTTGACCGGATGCGTACCCCGGTTGCCCTGCAAAATCGCAGTGAAACCTACTTCCGGGAGCATAGCGCGTCGGGCAAGGTTGCGCAGTTGATGCAGCAAGCCCAGGCCGGCGCAGTCCTGGCATGGCTCGAGACGGATGCGGTCGTTCAACGCTTCTTTGCGGAGCATCCGCAAGGTGTCGCGCAGTTAGAAACCTTCAAGGCGCTGTATGCCTGCGCGCAGCAGGGCGAAGTGTTGGAACTCTGTGAGCGCGTCGTCGGTAGTGAAGTGGTCGGCGCGTAACCGGCTGTCGGACCCTGATTATTCATCAGCATGTGTGGAAGGAGACTGCGATGGAAACCTTTCTGAATATCTTTGCGCCGGTTGCGTTTACGATTTTCTTTGTCGGGGTGGGGTTACGTCTGAGTCGCTGGTTCCTTGCCGTGGTTACGCCGCGCCGGATTCGTGGCAGCACTCAGGCGTTCATCGGTGGTCCGCAGCCGATGAGCCTGCCGGCGGCGCTCAAGGCGGTCCTGATCGATCCGGTGACGCATTTCTATATGAAGGCCAACAAGACCTGGGGCCGTGGCTATATGCTCTACCATATGGCGATCATTACCGAGGTGACAGGTTACACGCTGGCGGCGTTTGTCCTGTTTGCACGGATGATTGCCGGGCAGGGCGTGCCGGATGTGGCGCGACATCTTGAACAGAGCCAGAACTATGCCCCGGCTAATCTGCTGGCGATTGTCTTTGGCAATGGCGAGCCGCTGCAGGCGCAGTTCCTCTTTGGCGATTTTGCGACCCTCTTCATTAGCGTGACCTGGGTGGCCGTGATCTGTGCGGTGCTGGGCAACTTCCATCTGATGTACACGCTGCTGCGCGGACGCCATACCGCTATCGTCGGTGATATTGACGAGGCCGCAAAGGGTATTCGCGCAAAAGGCCGTCTGTCCTGGGATCGTCTGCTGGTGCGCTCGCTCATCTTCTGCATCATCTGGACGGAACTGCTGGCCCGGCTCCATCTTGTGCCCGGTATCGTGTTTGTTCACTCCGCGCTGGGGGTGACACTCTTTACGCTGTTGCCGTTTACTTACCTCTTCCACATCGTCTACAATGTCCTGGCGGTCTTCTACGCGACCCGCCGCCGGATGGTAGGAACGGTGGCATAGTGGTAGAACGCTCCGCTGGTTACCACCGAACATAACCCTGGTTGAAAATCCCGGA
>CAKZQX010000059.1 GCA_937141995.1 uncultured Chloroflexaceae bacterium
TCCGCCTCCGGCAGGGCGGAAGAACCTGTCGGGTCAACAACCGCGTAACTCGTGTTATTTACAGGAGTTACGCGGTCGGTTCCAAACCCGGCATGTGCCTGGATAAACGGCCCGACTCGCCTCCGGCAGGGCGGAAAAAACCAGTCTTGTTCGTAAAACATTTGCACTGTGTGCAGGCGAAGACGACATTCACAGGAGTTGCTGTCTCATTTGAACGCGCACCGCGTACGTCCTGTTATTTACACAAATTACGCGGTGGGCATAAAAATCGGACACGTACTCCCACAACGGCAGTCTTCGCCGGCGGCAGCATGGTACTTTATGGATCTTGTTCACAACATTTTTCACAAAGTGAAAAATGTTGTGAACAAGCATAGAATCTTCCGCCCTGCCGGAGGCGCAAAGCTCCGTTCGCGGGGAACCGCGTAACTCGTGTTATTTACAGGAGTTACGCGGTCGGTTCCAAACCAGGCGTCTGCCTGGACACATGGCCCGTTTGAACATGCACTGCGTACGTCCTGTTCTTTATTGGTAATCGAGAATATAGTTAGTCAGCGCGGCGGAGCCAGGTAACACCCATACGGGTGACCCGGTTCCGCCGGCTGGGGGAAGGCGATGACAAACCGCACCATCTATCTTGACCACGCCGCAACAACGGCGCTTGACCCGCGTGTACTGGAGGCGATGCTGCCCTATTTTACGCAGCAACCCGGCAATCCCTCGAGTATTCATCATCCTGGCCGCACCGCATTGCAGGCGCTTGACGATGCGCGTGAGGTCGTCGCGCTGGCGCTTGGGGCAAAGCTGCGCGAGGTCATCTTTACCGGCGGTGGGTCGGAAGCGAATAATCTGGCGATCAAAGGCGTGGCACTGGCGCAACAGCAGCGTGGCCGGGGCAATCATATTATCACTAGCGCGATTGAGCATCACGCGGTGCTGCATGCCGTTGAATATTTAGCGCAGTTTGGGTTTACGGCAACCATCTTGCCGGTGGATGCGCACGGGTTTGTGCGGCCTGCTGATCTGCGGGCGGCCCTACGTGCCGATACGGTCCTGGTGTCGGTCATGTATGCGAACAATGAGATCGGGGTTATCCAACCAGTTGCCGAGTTGGGCGCGATTTGCCGCGAACATGGCGTGCCGTTTCATACTGATGCAGTGCAGGCTCTGGGATCGCTGCCCGTGAATGTGCAGGACTTGAATGTCGATCTGCTCTCGCTGACCGCGCACAAGTTTTATGGCCCCAAGGGTGTTGGGGCGCTCTATGTCCGGCGGGGTACGCCTCTGCTGCCGCAACTCAACGGCGGCGGGCAGGAGCGGCGGCGGCGCGCCGGCACGGAGAATGTCCCGGGCATTGTTGGCCTGGCGGCGGCCCTGAGCCTGGCAGAGGAGCAGCGTGATTGGTATGCCACCCACTGCACCGCGCTGCGGGAGCACCTGATCGATGGCATTCTGGAACGCATTCCCGGTACGCGGCTCAATGGCGATCGCGCGCAACGTCTGCCTAATAATGCCAACCTGGCCTTTGACTATATTGAGGGCGAGAGTATGCTGCTGCTGCTCGATCAGCAGGGGATCTGTGCCGGTAGTGGCAGTGCCTGCACCAGTGGCTCGCTTGACCCGTCGCATGTGCTGACCGCGCTGGGACGTACGCCGGAAGAGGCCATCAGTTCGGTACGCTTTACGGTCGGCAAAGCGGTGACCCACGCCGATATCGACCAGGTGCTGGAACTGGTGCCGGGAATGGTGGCCCGGCTTCGCGCCGTTTCTCCGCTCTCCCAGGAGCATGCCGCTACGTTGAGTGCGGTAGAGACCTGATAACCGGCGAATGTTGAAGAATTACATGCAGGTGGGACCGGGGTTGCCCCGGTCCCACCTGCATGCATATAACCTGCAAGGTGTCTATGGCTACCGATGAAGGGCTGTAGCTACCTCATGTTCTACCCCATCCAGGTTTTCTTGCAACCCGGCACGCAGTTTGGTGAGCAGAGCTTGCAGTTGCTCTTGTTCATCGAGTGACAGCACGCTCATGCGCTGCTCAATGGCACTGTTGTGTGCCGTTAGTGCTTCCACGCGGGTAGTTGCGCCGCGTGTCGTCAGCAGCAGCCGTTGCGCGCGGCGATCATCGGGATCGGGGGTGCGTAACACCAACCCCTCACGTTCAAGCCGGTCAACAATCCGGGTAATGGTACTTTTCACACACAGCAGTTTAGCCCCGACATCAGTTAGCCGCTGGCCCTGTTCCATATCAAGTTGCTGTAAAACTGCATACTCCAGCGGACTTAAATTCAGCGGCGCAAGCACACGCCGGTCGCCGTCGTCCATTAACACATAGATGTCGTGCATAAGCCGATGCTGCTGTTTCGCCAGTAAGAGTCGGTCTGTTGTCATCAAATGCAACCTTTGTTCCTCGGAACTGTTCCCTATCGAATTATAGAGAGTTAAAGCGATGCCGTCAAGTCAGGTTCTTTTGTATGAAATGTAAAAATCAGCCCGATAGTGTTACAAAAAGCACAAAGTTGAAGATACATCAGACAACGGGATGTGTCAAATGGGGCACATGGGCAGCACATTACGTGCTACCGGGTGAAGGTATGTCCGGTGTATGGTCGGAGGCAGAACAGATGATAATTTGTACATCATGTATTTGCCGGGTGGGAAGGGCGCCGGGATCACCGGGCTGACGTTGTCGTCTGGCATCCGGCTTGCCTTTATGCAGCAACCACCTCAGCCTGACCGGCGGTTGCCTCGGCCAGGGCTGCCAGGCAGGCATCAAACTGGAACACAGGGAGGATCACCGTCAGGGTGACATCGCCGGCAAAGGCTTCGTCGGCAATCGTGGCATCATGATGCTCCAGCACATGTCGGACGGGGGTATAGTTACCATAGTCTACCCGGACCAGCAGGGTCCGCTGCTCAACCCGCTCGGTGCGCGGCAACACCTCCAGCACCGCCCGGGTGGCATCGCTGTAAGCGCGTACCAGGCCACCGGTTCCCAGCAGGGTGCCGCCAAAATAGCGGGTGACAACCACGGTAATATCTCCCAGACCGCTGCCCCGCAGGACGGCCAGCATCGGGCGTCCGGCGGTACCGGACGGCTCACCCGCATCGCTCATCCCGGCAACGACGCTTGCGCCATGCCCAACCAGGTAGGCATACGCATGATGGGTGGCATCGGGAAAAACGGCGCGTACCTGGGCAATAAAATCCTTCGCCGCCTCAACGGAAGGGGTATGGGCCGCACTGCCAATAAAGCGCGAGTTTATCACCTGGATCTCAATCCGCATTGCCGCAGCCGGAATAGGATAACGCTCAGTCGTTGTCATCGGCCTCTTCCTGACTACCATCCGAAGTAT
>CAKZQX010000060.1 GCA_937141995.1 uncultured Chloroflexaceae bacterium
AAGCTCACCTCCAGGTAGGTGTCCGCGCTATCAACCGGGTTGGAGAGTTCGACAAAGTTGCCGGTTATATTCGCGCAGTCCAGTTGCGCCCAGTCACAGAAGAAGTTCTGCGGGCGGTTGCTGTCACGCGTGTACCAGTAGCGCAGCGTGAGTTCGCTCAATGGCACGCTACTGCTGCCGTTGTTGACAATCTGGAACAACGGTTTGATCTGATTGTCGGTGGGATTGGTCTCACCTACCCGATACTGCACAACCAGATTTCCCCCGCCCCGTCCGCTCGGCTGATCCGGTAATGGCGGTGCCGGCGTGGGCCACTGCGGAACCGGGCTCCCCCCTGGTTGCGCGTTCGACGAGCCGGGCACCGGCGTGGCCGTGGCAGTTGCCGGCGGCGCGGCGGGTGAAGGTGTCACTCCGGCGGTCGCCGGCGGTGGGGCGGGCGTGGCCGTGGCAATCGGCAGGAAGATGGTGCCATCCGGTTCATCCCCCCAGACCTTCACGCCATCATCATAGAGCGGGATGTTGTCGGCTTCGACCGGCGCAGCCCCGGAACCGGTAGCGATGTCCTGGAAGGACCAGTCGTTGCTACTGTCCCATGCGCCCGCGCTGCTAAGGCGCATCTGCACCTCTTTCTGGTAGACGGACCGGCCACCGGGGTAGATGTTGACGCCGGCACAGCTTACCTCAACAAAGTAGGTGTCGCCGGTGGACTGCTGCGGTGTGGAGACGGAGGTACACTCATTCTGATCCGCCGTAACCGTGAGCATATCCGGGGTGACACCCGGCTCCAACGTAAAAAAGTAGCGGAACGCCAGATCGTCGCTGGCACGCGCCGGCCAGCCGGACTGGTTGAGCACCAGTGCGCGCACAACCGTGTAGCTATCCCCGGCATCAACCACCGTCGCCTCAACCGAGAACTCTTCACCCGGGGTTGGCGCGGGGGGGAAATCTGCCGGCGGTGTACCGCCAAAGTCCTGGTACATCCGCGCCAGCGCGCCGGTAAACCCGGCGTTGTAATCGGTAGCGACTTCGTTTTGCACATAGTCGCTGCGCTCATCGGTATAGGCATCGTTGCTGTCCGGCCCGCCAACCAGCGCGCCATAGAGCGTGTGCCGCTGGTCAGGCGGGGTATTCATATCATCGGCCCAGGAGCCGTGCGAGGTGCGGTGATGCGGCTCCGTCGGCGGGTTGTTCCCAAAGCCGATAACATAGCTGCTGTTACGCGGGTTATCCCCCAGCATGTAGCGCATCTGCGCGACGGCGAAATCGTAGTAGCGCGCCTGCTTTGTCGCATCGGTAAGATCATCGCTGTAGATGAAGGCCAGCAGCGCGGTGTTGGCGGCATAGCGCAGCGCGCCCCACTGGTCGAGCCAGGCCAGCCCGCCCGGCGTGTAGCGGATCTGCTCCCCGTTGTAGCCGACGGTCCAGTAGTCCAGCCAGTTCTCCACATCCTCTACATACTGATCCTTGTCGGTTAATTGCGCCAGCAGGACATAACTGCCATAGGATTTGTCATCCCAGGCGTGGGTCCAGCGATAATCCTTTTCCAGGTCGGCATAGGCTGTCTCTGCCCGTGCCAGGTAGTCGGCCTCACCCGTCGCCTGATAGAGCCAGAGTGCGCCCCAGATCAGTTCATCGGTGTAGCCGCTCCAGGAGTTATAGTAGGCCTGGGCATCGGTGATGCAGTCGCTATACTTGCCCCGGTAGGTATCGGCAAAGTCGTAGAGTTGCCGGGCATGCGTGAGCAGCGTCTGCGCGTAGGCTACATCGGTCGGTTCAAAAACCATGGCGGCGGCCGCCAGGGCTGCGGCCGTTTCGCCCGCCAGATCGGAGCCGGGGCAGGTGGCATCGATCTTGTAGGATGGGCGACTCATCGGCATCACTTCGGCGGGGCCCCACCAGGCATGGTCGGCGCTACCATTCCCCACCTGACCGTACAACTCGTTGGGCGCGGTATGGGCTTTGAGAAAGTAGTCGGTCGTCCAGCGAATATTCTCCAGGGCGTAGTCCAGTTGGCCGCTGTTGGCGTAGGCATCGCGGTATTCGAGGATACCCCAGGCCAGTAAAGTGGTTGAAGCCGCCATGGGCAGGCCAAACTTGACATGGTCGCCCGCGTCATACCAACCACCCGTCAGGTCAACACCGGCATCAGCGCCATCCGTGAGCGCCGAGTCGCCGCGCCACGCCACCCGGTTGGAGGGGAGAAGCGGACCGGAGCGCTGCGCTTCGTAAAAGTAGAGCGATTTTTGCAAGGCTTCCGCATAGTTGAAATCTGCCGCGCGTACCGGTGCCGGTCGCGGAACGACGAACGCCGCGATGAAGAACATCACCATCAGGAGATGCAGAACGGTGATCAGACGTATCCGGTATAACATTGTGTCGTATGCTCCTGTAGTTACGATGAGTATCTGAACAGGTAATTATGGGCGTAACATCCCAGTCTACTGTACGGCAGGTTGTTGAATGAACGATGAATTTGTATGCTACCCCAACTGACAGGTATAACAGGGAAGCCGTATGCCGACCATACCCCAAAGGTCCTGGTTGAGGTTAGTCTCCTGGTATAGGTCGTACTGGGAAGTGTGGCGGGCCATGCCCGGATACCTTTCCAATAACACGCGTTACACGGTCAGTTCCAAACCAGGGGTTCACCTGGATGAACGGCCCGATTCGCCTGCGGCACCATGGTACGCTCGATCTTTTTCACGGAAATTTGGCTCCTTGAGCCAAATTTCCGTGGAAAAGATCGAGCTCTTCCGCCCTACCGGAGTGAGATTTCCTTCCGGTTCGTGACTGCGTAACGCGTGTTAAAGAACAGGACGTACGCAGTTGCCATACAAACCGGACGTTTGACCCGATGAAAACCCGATTTGCCGGCGGCAGCATGGTACGCTTTTTAGCCCGGAGTCCCCGCCGAAAAGCCTGCGTGGCTTGCGCGCCTGGTCATGGCAGATGAACAAACAACCCGGCGTTGTGCCGCTATTTTGCTTAAATCGCGGCACGCGTGTATTCTATACAATGGCATAATACCAATGTACACAGTTATGTACATGAACTGCCCTGGTCAAAGAAGATTACACGTTGCGCTATACGACTCACCAGTTGCGGCACACCCGGAGGAGCGAACTGGCGCGCCAGAGGCAGCGAATGGAGATTGTCCAGCGCATGCCGGGCCACCGAGATATCCGTTTAACCC
>CAKZQX010000061.1 GCA_937141995.1 uncultured Chloroflexaceae bacterium
TGGGCATGCAATGGAGAAACCGCTCCACAATTCTCCCCCGGATACATCTTATGGCGGTAGTCCCTCACTGTGAGTGATACGATCTCATGCCGGCGAGGCATTATAATGATGCACGAAAGACCAGATCGCACCGATGTGATGTTCCCGCTTCTTCGAAAACGACAGCGTCGTGCGCACCAGGCGACTGATCCGCCGCCGCAGCGTGGTGTTGAGCCGCTCGATGGACTGGGTTGCCCACGGTCCTTGCCCACCGGGCAATGCCGTTTCGCTGGCAGCACGCACGCAGAGGCATCCCAAAAATTGCTGGAACAGACGGCACATTGGCGATAGACTGGCGGCAGCGATTCCTACACCTGACGGGCAGTGGTCTCATCACGTGCCCCGATGGTCACCCCAACAATTTCTCGCGTGTCGCGGTCAAGGGCCAGTCACACCCATTCCTTCTGGTCCTTGTTGCCGACAAACGACCACAGTTCGTCACATTTAATGGTCAAACGGTCCTTTTTTTGATCGGACACGCACCTCCCGCGGGACCTGGCGATACTTCTCGTTGACATACGCCTGGAGCCAACTTTCGGACACCTGAAACGCCCGCGCAATGCCCGCGAGCGAGATGCGCTCGTGGAGCAGGCGGTCGATGATGCCGTTGATCTCGTCGGAAATGACGCGCCAGGCCGGGTCTTCCACACATTGTCGCCCGCAGGCGTTGCAGGCGTAGTTCGGCTTTCCAGTAGCGTTCGAACCTTTTTTGATAACCTGCCCGGTGTGGCAGTCAGGGCAGTGGCGCATGCTATACCTCCGTGCTTCAAGGATGCTCACTGACTCCATGCGACCACTCAGGTTCAAGGACTACCATAGTTCATAGGCTGCCTCTGATGGGATTTAGCGCATGGTATGTGACTATCGCCCAAATTATAGCATGCCCGCTTCCACCCTGCCTGGCCTATTGCGCATGCGGATAGTCTCTTCTTTCTATCGTTATTCGTATGTTTTCGTACTAGAAATCGTTTGTGCATTTGTGGCTGAAGAGGTCCACCAATGGGGAACTATTATCCGGCACAGGTGGGACTGCCGGGTCAGCGCAGCAGTGTGCCGGGCAATCATCGGGGTAGAATACAAGGGATCATCCAACGGCTATGCGTCGCCGTAACTCATACCCGGCGTCGTATCATCAAAGGCCTGGGGATAGCGTGCCACAACCGCCTCACCCAGCGCCCAGAACCCCCGCGCCGATTGCAACTCCGTGGCAGCCCAGGTCCAGCGCCACGCCTGTCGTTCATCCTGCCAGACCTTCAGCCCCTGCGCGCTCAACTCATCGAGCAGCAGGCCAACGTGCCGCAGCAGCGTGTAACTGATCGCCGTCGCGTCGGGTGGGCATATCGGCGCGTGCGATTGGTTTGACTGTTCCGTAAGCATACAGACCTCCTGCGGGCGGAGTGCCCGCGTTGAGGCGGGGATGCGGGAGCAGCGCTATTGCATGCTACAATAGCGCTGCTGTTAAAGGACGAGCTTGAAATAGATGTGTAGTGTACGTTTTGTTCTTAGTTCTTCTGTTCTCTGTTCTTGATATGCAACGGTTTGGAAAAAACCTACATACATTACGCACCCGGCAAGGGATGGCAATGCGCGAACTGGCCGAAGCGCCGGGTTATTCATTACAGGCCGTCTCCCTACACAAAAGATTATGAAAGGACCATCCAATGATTCGCGCGCTTACTGCGCTGCTGCTCTGTCAGCTCGTTGGGGAAATCGTTGCCCGCCTGTTGCAACTTCCCGTTCCCGGCCCGGTGATCGGGATGTTGCTGCTCTGGATACTGCTGCTTGTCCACGGTTCCATTCCTGCGTGGCTCCAGCAGACTGCGCAGACGATTGTGCAGCATCTCTCGCTGCTGTTTGTCCCCGCCGGCGTGGGCGTGATGGTGCATTTCTCCCGCCTGCAAGACGAGTGGCTGCCCATTCTGCTTACGCTGATCGGCAGTACTATTATCACCATGGTTGTCACCGCGCTAACCATGCATGTTTTGTCTCTCCGCATGAACCGAATGCAGTAACCGTACACGACTTACGCAGTGAATCTTCAAACCGGGCGTTTCACCAGAAGAAACACAGACCACCTGCGGCCGCAGGCGAAATCCCCTTTCGGATCGATGACCGCATAACTCGTGTAACATTCTATGCTACAGGAGCATTACCCTTATGGATATCAACCTGACCGACATCTGGGTCTACCTGGCCGAAACACCGCTCCTCTGGCTGACGCTGACCCTGGCGGTCTATCTGCCGGCGGACTGGCTATACCGGCGAACCAACGCGCTGCCGCTGTTTAACCCGGTGCTGCTGGCAATTATCGGCCTGGTCTTGCTGCTGCTGGCAACCGGTACGCCCTACGCAACCTATTTCGACGGGGCGCAGTTTGTGCATTGTCTGCGGGGACCGGCGACGGTGGCGCTGGCGATCCCGCTCTACACCTACTCCGCAACGCTCAAGCGGATGCTGGTACCGCTGGTCGGCGCGCTGCTGGTCGGCGCGGTGACGGGGGTGGTTTCGGCCATCGGGATCGGGCAGTTGGTGGGCCTGTCGGATGTAACCCTGCGCTCGTTAGCGCCCAAGTCGATTACAACGCCAATCGCCATGGGCATTTCCGAGCAGGTGGGCGGCTTGCCCTCGCTAACGGCGGTGATTGTTATTCTCACCGGCATTGTGGGCGCAACCATTGCCCAGGAGGTGCTGAGCGTAACACGCATCCGCGAGTCGAGCATCCGGGGCTTTGCGATTGGCCTGGCCGCCCACGGCATCGGGACGGCGCGCGCATTTCAGATGGATGCGGAGGCCGGAGCGTTCTCCGGGCTGGCGATGGGGTTAAATGGCGCGGTAACGGCGATTATTGTACCGCTGATTGTTTCACTGATGTTGTAGAACTATGCAAACGCTTTTAGCAGTCGATCTGGGGTTAAAAACGGGTCTGGCGCTCTACCAGGAGGATGGACGGTTGCGCTGGTACCGTTCCCATAACTTTGGCTCGGTGACACGGCTCCGGCGGGGCGTCGGGGGCATTGTAAACACCCTGCCGGGGCTTGCCTGGCTGATCCTGGAAGGCGACACTACCCTGGGTGATATCTGGGAGCGGGAAGCGCTCCGCCGTCAGGCGGCCGTACGCCGCGTCACCCCGGAGCTATGGCGGCAGCGCCTGCTCTACCCGCGGGAACAGCGCAGCGGTGCGCGTGCCAAGCAGCATGCCGACGAACTGGCCCGCCAGGTGATCGCCTGGTCCGGCGCATCCCGGCCCACAGCGCTGCGCCACGATACCGCCGAGGCCATTCTGATCGGGTTGTGGGGCGTGCTGGAGGTGGGCTGGCTGGCGCAGTTGCCCCCCGAATTGCGCCGGAATTGAGTTTAACTGATCAGCCGGGCATCAAGCGTTAGCTCCTCCAGGCCGGGTTTCAGCAGCACCGATACCGGGCAGTTCTCTTTCGCCTGGTTCGCAGCCTCGGCAAACGTCTCCGCCGTGATATCTGTTACCGTACCCTCAACTGCCAGATGAACCTTCGTGATTTTGAAGCCACTCTGATCCTTGCGCAACGTCAGCGTAGCCTGCGTCTGGAGCGCCTGTGGTGCATGCCCCTGCCGGCTAAGGCCCAGTGCCAGCGCCATGCTAAAACAGGACGCATGGGCCGCTGCAATCAACTCTTCCGGGTTAGTGCCGGTGCCACTCTCAAACCGTGAGGGATAGGTAACCGTTGCCTCGGTCAAGACCTCACTCCCGGTTGAAACGGTACCGGCACCACTCTGCAGATCGCCCGACCAGGATGCCGCCGCATTGCGTAGAATATCAGCCATACATTTTTTCCTTCTTTAAATTACACGAGTTACGCGGTCACAAGCCCAAAACGAAATTTCGCCTCCGGCAGGGCGGAAGATTCCATTTTTTTGCACAGAAAATTTGCACGTTGTGCAAATTTTCTGTGCAAAAGCATATAAACATACCACGCTGCCGCAGGCGATTCTGGCATTCAGGTCTGGTACCAAGATGGAACCAGCAGCACCGCGTAAGTCCTGTAAATTACAGGACTTACGCAGTTAACATGCAAACCGAACGTTTCACCCGATGGAAGCCGGATTCGCCTGCGGCCGCAGGGTATTCTTTTAATCTGTTTCGCCAAAGATTTGCACAACGTGCAAATCTTTGGCGAAACAGATCCGGGTTCTTCCGCTCATCAGCGGCGCTATCGCCGACCAGACGCAGAATCGCGGAACGCATGTCCACACCGTAGGTATACATTATGCTATTATCGACGCTTATCTCCTTCGCAAGTTCTATGCCATGAGAAGGGGTAAATGTGCGCGAGTACCGGGCGATTGTGGGCGATTGTAGCGGCAATGTGTGAGAGTCGGCCGGCAACAGGCGCTTCCGGTTGGCACAATTTTTGCTGCATTTATAGACCAGTACGAACATAATACTCATGCTACATAAACACTGGAGGAAATTTGTGATCCCTATCATTTCACTGCTGGTTGCCCTGATAATCTCGCTCCTGATTACCCGGATTGCAACCGTTGCGCTGACCCTGACGGGCCTCTCGCAGCAGTCGGCCCGGTTCCAGGCGCGTTCTGCATTTACCGGTGTCGGGTTTACCACAACCGAGGCCGAAAAGGTCGTGAACCATCCCGTACGACGGCGCATTCTCATGCTGCTGATGCTCCTGGGAAATGTCGGTATTGTCACCGTTATTGCCTCAATCATCCTGACGTTCGTTGATAGCACGGGGGGGATTGCCTGGTACTGGAGTCTGCTCTGGTTAACGCTGGGGTTAGGCTTTATCTGGATTGTGGCGACCAGCCAGTGGCTTGACCAGCGACTCTCGGTGCTGATCGGCTGGGCATTAAAGCGCTGGGCGAAAATGGATGTACGCGATTATGCCGCTGTGCTGCATCTCTCGGGCGATTATGGCGTGATGGAACTCCAGGTTGAAGCAGAGGACTGGCTGGCGGAGAAACGGCTGGCCGACCTTGACCTGCCGGATGAAGGGGTGCTGGTGCTGGGCATCCGACGGCTGGATGGAACCTATGTGGGCGCACCCAAGGGACCAACCCGCATCAAGGCGGATGATACGCTGCTGCTGTATGGCCGCTCACCCGTACTGGCCGACCTGGACCAGCGGCGGGCTGATATTACGGGCGAAGCGGCGCATCATCGTCTGGTCGCCGAGCAGCGGAATGTGCTGGCCGAGCAGGAGCGCGAAGACCCGGTTGAGCGAACCGCGCCGGAGGATACCGGCGGCAAAGCGCCACGCGAAGTGTCGGGCACAGGGTGACACTATTTTAAGCACATGCGTTACGCAGTTGCTCACCCAAAATGGAATTTTGCCTGCGGCAGGTCGGAACGTCCCGTTTGGACACGCACCGCGTAACGCATGGTACGCCTGAGTGCGGTAGCGTGACTGCCGCACTCAGGCTTTGCCTATCGCGGTGAACCGGCGTCAGTAATGCTCCCTCCTCATCCGCCTGATCCAGAGCGACCCCTGCCAACAGCGTTTCCAGGACCACCTGCGCCCGTCCGCTATCAATATGTGCCAATCAAGAGCATAATCACCACCTTATCCGCCGGAAACCGGCTGCTATCCTGCCGCTGATAGGTGCCCTCGCCGCGCCGGAAACCCTGCTACATTCTTCCATTAACCGAGCCCTGACTCTGCTGCTTCCGTTCCTCCGGCGGAACCAGTTCCTCAATGGTTAATCCGCCGGTCAGATCCGTAATACCGAATTGTGTATAGAATGCAGTATTGGCCTAGATAACCCGAGTCAGGCGGTGCAGCCAATTCCGGTCAGGTGTTCATCTGATTTGGAATCGACCGCGTAACTTGTGTAGATAAGTTGCCCAGTTGAAGCCGGGTAATGTTTGATTATACTTCCTGTATTGTATGAGCAGTATTCGGCATAGGATTAACCACAATCCTTTCCGTGTAATGCTTCGCTCGTGCCGGTATAGCACCTCGGAATAACGGGAGCGTTGCGGTGACGGATTGAGAGTAGGGAATTCAGGAATTGGCATGGCACTGCTCGAAGATAATCTGAACTGAATCCGTCGCCCGGCACCCTATCAGCATCCTGCCGATGCATCACCTTGTCACCCATATGCATGACCGTGTAGAATAATGCGCAGAGCGACGAATCATAAGGGCAAGATAATGTCACAGCGACCACCTGCAACAACCGACATATTGCTTCATCTGCTCGATACCCGGTTTGATATGGATGAGTTACGCGGGTTCTGTGTAGACCTAAACGTTGATTTTGATAACGTGCCGGGTAGCAGGAAAATAGATAAAGCCCGCGAACTTATTGCCTACCTCGAACGACGCCGGCGTCTCTCCGACCTGATTCATGTGGGCAAAAAAGTACGCCCGGATATTCCCTGGGAATCGGCTGAAAATGAGATGCAATCGGCGCGAACTGCCCCACCACCACCCTCTGCGGCGGGACCGTTCGTTTCCTCGGCGGAGCGAAATATGGCGCTGCTGATTTTCGCTATGATATCGGCGAGTCTATTTGTGGCTTTCTTTTCCCAGATTATGCAAAACCCATGGTATGCCCTGCTCTTTGGTGGGATAGTTCTGGCTGTCGGATTTATCATCAGCATATGGACAAAACTTACGCCTGCCTGGACAGAACAGCTAGCTGCGCAGTTGAATCGCATAATCCGCTTCTCGGGCTATCACCAGCGCTATCTGCAGCACCTGGTGTACCAGCATCGTTTCTTCGATGTCAAGGGGCTAACGACCCAGGGACCATACAACTTAAAGCTGGAACAGGTTTTTGTCGATCTAAGTCTTGCGCCACGTCCCTACTATGCGGCCTCGGCCAATCCGATTGAAACCATGCCAAAGCATCTGCGTACCGGCCGCCATGCCATCTGGGATTACCTGACGGTCAAACCGATGGGCAACCGTCATCTGGCAATTATTGGCGCACCCGGTAGCGGTAAAACCACGCTGCTCAAGCATATTACCCTGAACCTGGCGGGTTCCGGGGATAAACGACAGCGTGGCGGACTGGATAAACTGCCGATTTTGCTCTTTTTACGGAACGTGGCTCCAGCCATTAAAGAGAACCCGGGCCTCTCGCTGGTTCAGGCATTGCGTGACCGGTTGGTGAAGTTAGAGGGTCCGCATCCGCCACCCGGATGGTTTACGCGCCAACTGGCACGCGGCGCATGTCTGGTCATGTTTGATGGCCTGGACGAAGTGGCTGATCCGGCGGTTCGCCGACAGGTTGTTGCCTGGGTTGAGCGCCAGATGCGGGCCTACGGTCAGAACCAGTTTATTGTCACCTCCCGTCCGGCGGGGTATCGCGACAACCCGCCGGCGGAGGTAACGGTATTGAACATCGATAACTTCTCAGCGGAGCAGGTTGCGCACTTCATCCACAACTGGTACCTGGCAAATGAAATCATGAGTTCCCAGCAGGATGATCCCGGCGTGCGGATGGATGCCCGCCGTGGTGCGCAGGATCTGCTCCATCGTCTGGCACATGCGCCGGCCCTGGCAGATCTGGCCGTTAATCCGCTGTTATTGACGATGATTGCCAATGTCCATCGCTACCGTAGTACACTCCCCGGCCGGCGGGTAGAACTCTATGCCGAGATCTGCGAAGTCTTCCTGGGCAAACTGCGCCAGGCGCGTGGTGTCCAGGAGATGATTGACCTGACCCCCGCGCAGAAGCAGAGTGTGCTGCAATCCCTGGCCTACGCGATGATGTGCCGCCGGCAGCGCGAGATTGCCTTAGCGGAAGCCCTCGACATTATTGCGCATCCCCTGTTGCTGGTACAAAAGGACTTATCAGGCCGGCGATTTCTACAACATATTGAAGATGGCAGCGGGCTGCTGCTCGAACATGAACCCAACGTCTATAGTTTCGCCCATCTGACCTTCCAGGAATATCTGGCCGCTGTGCATATTCGCGAGCATCATCTGGAACATGAACTGGTGGCGGATCTGGAGGCCAGTTGGTGGCATGAAACCATCCGATTGTATGCGGCTCAGACCGATGCCTCACCCATTATTGCAGCCTGTCTCGATAGCTCGAAGCCTTCCGTGGCAGCCCTGAGCCTGGCTCTGGATTGCCAGGAAGAAGCCCGGCAACTCCATCCTGATCTGCATACCCGTCTGGAGGCAATCCTGACACGCGATGTTGAGGATGAAGACCCGACCCGGCGCAACCTGATTGCCGAAGTACTACTGGCCCGCCGTCTGCGCCGAATGTTGCGTATCGACGATAACCATTTTATGGACACGAACCTGATTACCCATGCCGAGTACCAGCTTTTTCTCGATGAACAGCGCGAGCAGGGATACTACCACCAGCCGGACCATTGGCGTGGAGTGCAGTTTCCAGCCGGACAGGGACGTACGCCCGTTGTTGGTGTGCGTTCTGCGGATGCGCCGGCCTTCTGCGCATGGTTGACCGAACGTGAAGGTGGCGAGTGGGTCTATCGCCTGCCACGCGATACAGAAATCGACGGCGCGATTGGTCTTCAACATGCCGGCAGTGTGGGATACTGGGTCACGACAGCGACACGCATTCACTTTGTTCACATGGGTATGGGGCGACCATCAATGACCCGCGAGCGATTGCGCCGGCGTATTGATCAGGATCTTGCGCATCATCCTACCACTGCGCATCCGCGCACTGTTGCTCATGCAAATAACTTGAACCCAGGCATTGAAAACCGAGATGCCATCTCGATATCGCGTATTCACGCGATTTTTTACACCCGGGCAATTGACCTGGCTCGGGCAACCTCTTTCATCATTGACCTCGAAATAACACACACACACGATCTCGCCCGATTTATTGCTCAAATCACGAAAAATGACAGAAACTTTATAGCATCACATAATCTCTTCGAGATTATTTCCCGTGCGATCAAAATAGATCATGTTCGTACTATTTCGCGCGCTATCGACTCCGTTGATAGCGGTGCTACCACCGAAGCGGCAGATTTTCTGCATTGGTATGTCCGTATCTCCACGTTGATGATTGTGAATGACCTGCTGAACATTCAGGCACAGCGTCAATCCTGGATAAGTCGCTTTCGCCAGAGCGATGAAACCCGGGAACTCCAACGGCTCATCGATGCCTACCTGGATCTCTACGTTGACTTCGCCATCCTGGAGGAACGGGTCGCGGGTACGTTGCCGGCCGTGGAGGGTATCCGCATCGTGCGCGAACGCATCCGTGAAGAGGCATGACGCATGCGTCCAGGATGCATCTCCCAACCCAACAGTCGCTCGACATACGTCCTCTGCCCCCTCGCAAGTGGAGACGCTTTCGCCGGATCGCATTGGAATGCGGTCAGTGGGACCGGCAGCCGCTGCCGCTCCAGTGCCGTATGTTCCGCATTGGGGTGGACTGCGGACGCGCTTCTGCACGTCCCTATCATAAAAAGCCTACACCTGAGCGCTCTGACCCCCCGGCTTGCCATCACAGCGGCATGCGTTCTGCTGCCGCATTCTACCCGGGTATACAGATAATACCCAGGCGCAGTTGCCACTGCTGCGCTATCTGCCCGAACGCGAAAACATGGCTACGACCATTACTATAAATGTACCGGAGGCACCTAGCGGATCTTTGCGATGCAAGCCAAAAGGATCAGGCACATTGCCGGGAAACCAATTTCAGGTGCTTTGCAAAGGGCTTAAACCAGTTGATCTAAGCGGTATAGTGTGCTACAATGTCAGCATACTAGGGAAAACCCTAGGTTGTCGTTTGGGGTAGTGGAACATCTAACAATCTAAATGTGCAGATGATCCGCAAAGGAGGTTCGCAAGGCTCCCATTTAACCAGGACTGTTCATGGATTTGTCGGTGATGAGGTACGGTTAGTTTTTCGAGGATGATGAATAATGTCTGCGGCGCGATTGGACTCCATGCAGCGGGAAGAAGATAGCGTTTTGCGGCATTGCAAGCAAGTCAGCTCTATAAGCCTGGTCACGGTGTTTCTACACCGGGTGGTCTGGTGGCATACGTGGCCTGTTGAAGCCGTTGGCTCTGGAGGAACTCATGGAAAACGCAAAGAAATTTATCGGTGAAGTCGATCTGAATGAAGGTGTTGTGCCTATTACCAAGGCCGCTTCTTCGCTTGCCTCGCTGATCAAGCGCTCGCACTCGCATCAGCAGCCGATTGTTGTGACGCAGAAGGGCTATCCGACCGGCGTTATTCTCGACGTTGAACTCTTTACGATGCTGCGAGAGAATGCGGAGCGGTATCTGGATACCCTGGATGCAGAGACCCGGGCAGAGCGCACTGCGATTTTTGATCGCATACCGCAGGCCATTGACACTGGTGAACCGACTGAAGCGGTTTAATCGCTGTCACTTTGGGTAGTAGCTCCATTCGTTATGCACACTCCCCAGTCAGGGATACCTGGTCATCCTGTGGAGTAGAGGTACTCCGCTCAGGCGAATGGCTTGGTGCTACTTGATGAGACGCCGGCTGGTTATGGATGCAGGCTGCCCACTCGATCCTTTTCAGTGAAAGGTGAGTAGCCTGTTTATCCTCCTCTTTTGCCACGCAAATCTACCGGGAATTTCGCGCTATATCTGGACATCGCGCAAAAAGACCGCGCTCGCCTCGGGCAGCGATGGGTTAATATACATGCCACTGCCCATCTCAAACCCGGCGGCCCGGTTGACCCGTGGTACCAACGAAACATACCAGTGAAAGTAGACACTGCCGGGTTCTTTTACGGGCCCCGAACGAATAATCATGTTGTAATCCGGGTCCCGCAGACCGACGTAGAGCTTGCGAACAACTTCCTGTAGCACCTGCGCCAGACTCGTGATCTCTTCCGGTTGGATATCCAGGAAGTTTGCGCTGTGGCGTCGTGGGATAATCCAGATATGGAAGGGCGACAGGGCGGCATAGAGCACAAAGGCCACAAAGTGCTCATTCATGGTTATCACCCGTTCGCCCCGCGCCAGTTCATCCTCAAGCATGTAGCAGAACACACACTGTCCATTGTCGTCAAAATAGCGGCGCGCTTCATCAATGCGCCGACGGATACTGTTGGGGACAACCGGCAACCCGATAATCTGGCAGTGCGGATGGAGCAGCGATGCCCCGGCACTCTGACCATGGTTTTTGAAATAGATAATCTGCTCAGCCCGATGATCGGTACTGATTTCCTGCCCCCGCTGCTGAAAAGTTTCCAATACAGATTGGACTTCCTCGGGCAGCATCAATGCCAGGGTCGTGTTGTGCCGGGGATGCTCGACAACAATCTCATGATGGCCGATACCCGCGATCCGGCGCTGGACACCATCGAAAACGCGGGTAAGCATTCCCTCTTCGGCCAGGGCCGGAAATTTATTGCGCACGACCCGGGTATGCCACGGTCCTTCTGCCGGAAAC